>BNUB01000040.1 GCA_025997045.1 Betaproteobacteria bacterium | reverse complement strand
CGCGGCGCGGCTTTCTGATGAGACCGGGGAAACGCTGCCCTTCCAGTTCCGGGTCGCTCGCCGCCCGGCTCGCCCGTTCGCGCCCATAGGCGGAAGTCAGCCCTTCGAGCGTTTCGGTGTCGCCGCGCTCGGCAATCCACGCTTCACGCAGGGCAGGCAGACCGGAACGAATATCAATGCGGGCGGCGGGGTCGGTGTAGATGCCGGAACAGTCAAGACAGATGAAACAACAATCACCTCTGGATTTTTGGGAAAAGTTAACCCATAATGTCCGCAAACATTCCCAGAGACAACACGATGAACAACGCACAACCCTTGGAACTCCTGAAACAGGCGCGGGCGCAGTTTTCACAACGAGAAATTGCCGAGCAAGTCGGCAAGAATCCCAAAACCATAAGACGTTGGGAAAAAGGTGAAACGCCATGTCCGGTTATGTTGGGATCAGCCTTGCGCGTCATGTTAAGGGAGCCGGAAGCTCCACGGTACGAGCCTGGAACAAACAGAATCCGGTTCGTAGACCTCTTTGCAGGTATCGGTGGTATCCGTATGGGATTTGAGGCGCAGGGCGGTGACTGCGTGTTTACCAGCGAATGGAACAACTTTTCCAAAAAAACTTACGTACTGAACTTCGGAGAACGCCATCCTTTTGTCGGTGATATTATGCCGTTCCCGGCAGAAGACATCCCTGACCATGATGTGCTGTTGGCAGGATTTCCTTGCCAACCTTTCAGTATTGCGGGTGTGAGCAAAAAAAACTCGTTGGGACGCCCGCACGGGTTTGAATGCACAACGCAAGGAACCCTGTTTTTCGATGTGGCACGCATCATTGCGACCAAGCGCCCCAAGGCATTTCTGCTTGAAAATGTGAAAAACCTGCTCTCGCATGACAAGGGCAATACGTTTGAAGTCATCCTGCACACGTTACGCAACGAATTGAAATATGACGTGCACTACAGAGTGATTGATGGACAGCACTTCACACCTCAACATCGGGAACGAATCATCATTGTCGGGTTTCGGGAAAAAACCGACTTTTCGTGGAATGACCTGCGACTTCCAGAAAAAGCACCTCGTCTTGAGTCCATCCTGCACAAAACAGACGGAACAGAGCCTTTTCTACCGTGGGATCAAGACCGTTTTTTTGACCATGACAAAAAAATAATCCAGCCCAAATACACGCTGACGCCCAGATTGTGGAGCTATCTGCAAGCCTATGCGGAAAAACACCGCGCCGCTGGTAACGGTTTCGGTTTTGGTTTGGTCTACCCTGATAGCGTAACGCGCACTCTTTCTGCCCGTTACTACAAAGATGGCTCGGAAATTCTGGTCTGGCAGGGCGACAAAAAGCGTCCGCGCCGCCTGACGCCCAGAGAATGTGCACGGTTAATGGGATTTCCCGATTCGTTCAGAATTCCGGTGAGCGATACCCAGGCATATCGTCAGTTTGGCAACAGCGTTGTCATGCCAGTCATGAAAGAAGTTGCCCGCATCATGGCTCCACATGTCCATACCATGATTGAAGAAGGACGGACAGGCGTCGCACAGTTTTCGCTGTTTGCCTGATTTTATGACTGATATTGTTGATACAGCCACCCGCAGCCGGATGATGTCCGGTATCCGGGGACGCGACACCAAGCCGGAAATTCTGGTTCGCAGCTTGTTGCATCGCAGGGGATTCAGGTTCCGTCTACATGTTCTGGAGCTTCCTGGAAAACCGGACATTGTGTTGCCACGTTATCACGCAGTCATCCTGGTTCATGGCTGCTTTTGGCATGGACACGATTGCCCGTTTTTCAAGGTTCCCGGAACACGCAGGGAGTTTTGGGAACAGAAAATAGACAGCAACCGGGCAAATGACCAAAAAATCCGAACAGCCTTGCTGATGTCAGGTTGGCGGGTAGGTGTTGTATGGGAATGCGCCATGCGGGGAGCAGGTAAAGACATGGAAATGATTGCCGCTCGTCTTGCAAACTGGTTGCACGGTGAAGAAACAGTTGTTGAGGTGAAAGGATGAAAAAAGGTTATCTTTCGCAATACTTTGAAGGTGTTGCCATCAAGCGTCTCAGTGCAGTTGAGGCAGACAGAAGTATCTCTCACCAGCATGAATTTAACGGAGTGGGCGAGCTTCAGGAAATTCTTGGTGCCCCTGAAGGAAAAACACATTTTGACGCTGGATTTCTGTTTCTTTCCGATCAGGATGATGAACCGGTTACTGATAATGGTTTTATGACCTGGTATGACGCTCGTGAGAAAGCGCGACTTGAGCGCGGCGTCATGCGTTGGGAGTATCGGCTTTATTTCCCTGACAATCTGGTTCTGCAATGCGCTTCCGCTGGCGATCTTCTGGTCATTGCCAAGCGCCCGGATGGGGCATTGCTGGCAATCGTGGCAGAAAACGGTTCAACCATCGAACGCCAGATCATGTGGCTATTTGGATTTTCAGATCTCTTGCATCCAGGATTTTCGGTCAAGGCTGAACTGGAAACCGAGCAAGACAGAATTGGCTTTGCTGCGCGGATTGTTCTTGAGCAGATTGGTGTTGTTGTTCAAGAGGACGCGCCCAACTACCTCGATGAAATGCTGAAAAAATTCAATGGCGCCTTTCCCAAAACCATTGAATTTTCCACTTACGCCAGAAATACCCTTGCTGACCTGTCTGGTCGTGATGATCCTGATGTTGCCCTGCTTGCATGGATGGAACGTGAAGAAATCCTGTTTCGGACACTTGAAAAGCATCTATTGGGAGAAAAGTTGCGGATGCTGACGCAAACAGGAGTTGAAGATACAGAACCTTTCATCAAACTTGTCCAGAGCACTTTACAGCGCCGCAAGTCGAGAGCCGGGTCAGCACTTGAAAATCATCTGGAACAGATATTCGCTGACCATGACGTGACCTACACGCGAACCGGAATAACGGAAAACAGATTGAAGCCGGATTTCATCTTCCCGGACATCAAGCGTTACCACGATGCAAATTTTCCACAGGCGATGTTGACCATGCTGGCATCGAAATCTACCTGCAAGGATCGCTGGCGTCAAATCCTGAACGAAGCAGCGCGTATCCCGAACAAGCACCTGATAACCCTTGAGCCGGGCATCAGTGAAAACCAGACCAATGAAATGAAAAACGAGCGTGTACAGCTTGTTCTTCCTCATGGGTTACATTCCACCTACACACCCGCCCAACGAGAGTGGCTGATGAATGTCGCAGGATTTGTTGACTTGGTACAAAGTCGGCGGTATGGTTAAACTCGTGATGAATGGAGAATCAGATATGTACATGGCTATAGATTTGTTTTCTGGATGTGGCGGGTTAACTCAAGGTCTTCACGATGCGGGTTTTACCGTAGGTGCTGCCGTAGAGATTGATTCGCTTGCAGCAGAAACTTATGCTGCCAACCACTCCGGAGTAAGTCTGTTTAACGCTGATATTCGCAGTGTCTCTGCAACCCAAATCATGGAGGCTTGTGGTATCGAAAAAGGTGATCTTGACCTGCTCGCTGGTTGTCCCCCATGCCAAGGTTTTTCACGCCTTCGACTCAATAATAAGAGAAAACGGATGGATGACCCTCGCAACCGTCTTATCGATGAAGTTTTCAGGATGGTGAACGAAATACAGCCCAAAGTAGTGATGTTGGAAAATGTACCGAATCTTTCGCGTTACACCCGCTATCTGGATTTCAAAAAGAAATTACGAAAGCTTGGTTACGAAATTTCAGATCAAATTCTTGATGCCGCCGATTTTGGAGTTCCACAACGTCGTAAACGGCTTGTTCTTCTTGCGTCACGACTAGGTAAAATTTCACATCTTACGCCAATTATAAGACGCAACACAGTAAGGGACTCTATTGGAAATTTACCAGCTAACATCGTGGAGAAAGACTCTCTCCATAATCAAGGAGAGCAGCGTAGCGAACGCATTCGTCAACTGATCAGTGCAATCCCTAAAGATGGCGGAAGCAGAAAATCATTATCTGCGAACCTAACCCTAAAATGTCACAAAAAACAAGAGGGATTTTGCGATGTTTATGGTCGGATGCGGTGGGATGACGTTGCTCCTACCATTACTGGTGGTTGCATAAACCCATCGAAAGGGCGTTTTTTACATCCGACAGAAGACCGTGCCATTACCCTTCGCGAAGCAGCTCTCCTGCAAAGTTTTCCGCCAAATTATGTATTCTTAATGCGTCGTGGAAAATATGCTGCTGCCCAGATGATAGGAAATGCTCTCCCACCGATCTTTTCTCGTGTGCAGGCAGAGGTCATTAAATGCCACTTGGCTAACAAACAGTAAAAACAGGGGGGGGAATTGCCATGTCTAAACACGATGGAATTACTGCGCTCGTTGAAACACTTGAAAAATTCAAGCCTGGAAATCCACTTCGGCACTATATAACCCATGCAGTATTTCCTAAATTCAAGAATATAGAACCAGGAATGCGGATTGATTTTGATTTCCCACTTACTGCACTTGTTGGAGCGAACGGAATTGGCAAAAGTTCATTACTACATGCGCTATGGGGAATGCCTTATGGGTATTCCACGTCGAAATTCTGGTTCTCCACTGATCTTGATCCCATCGTAGAACCTCAACGATACTTTTATGGATACTGGAATGAAGACTGTAATAATATTGTAGAAACGCGTAAAGCACGCATAGGTAAGAAAGCTGACTATTGGGAACCGTACAGATGGAGTGCTCCAGATGGGATGATGCCGATGTTAGATGGCAATTTTGCAAGTAAAGCAAAAGATCGTTGGCATCCCGTTCGCAGGAAAGTTGTTTACATCAATTTTAGAGCACTGTTTGGTTCATTTGATCGTTTCTTCTACTTTGACAATGATTTTGGAAAAGAAAACAGACATAAAGTGATGCTGCAAGCAGCACATCGTCTTAAAATAATTAAAGAAGAATTCAGGCTATCATACATGCTGGGGCGTCGCCAACGCATCTTTGAAAATCGCACTCTTGAACAGAACGAGCTTGACGAGGTCTCAAAAATTTTGGGACGTTCCTATGATGCAGCACATCTCATTCGGCATTCTCTTTATCCTGGCAATAGGGGAAAGGATTTAAGTGTTATTTTCAAACGCGGCTCAGAATACTCTGAAGCATTCGCTGGTAGTGGTGAAATTGCTGCTGTGAGTACAGTTGTCGATGTTTTGGCTGCCGAAGATTACTCACTTATCTTGTTAGATGAACCTGAGACTTCTCTCCATCCCGGGGCGCAACGAGCTTTGCTAAAATTTTTGCTGGAACAGATTAAGCTCAAAAAGCACCAAGTTGTTCTTTCAACTCACTCCAGTGAATTTCTAACTGAATTGCCACATACAGCAATCAAAGTATTTGAAGATAACGGAAACTTTCAGTGCCGCATTCTTCCACGCAGTTCTCCTGCTGCTGCTCTAAATCGTTTGGGCAAACTCCCTCAAAATAAGCGCCGCATACTTGTAGAGGATTCTCTGGCAGAGCTTCTTGTTCTCCATGCAGCCCAAAGTCTTGATATAGGCGATCGCGAAACATTTGAAGTTAAGATAGCACCTGGTGGAGCCGAGTCTATTCTCAAATACCTAGGACCATCATCTATGGTTTCTGGTGACAATGTTTTTATCATGCTTGATGGTGATAAAAAGAAGGTGGAAGAATTTAGCGATCCTAATAAAATAGCCCCTGCTGATTATGCTGGACTAGATGATTTGATTAAACGTGAGCTTGGTCTTTCCCCAAAATACTTTATCCAAGGTGGTCAAGGTGATGATGCTCATAAAAAGGCAAAAATAGATTCTCATTTAAAATATCTGGAATGGTTACGAGTACACCTGAGTTTCTTTCCAAAAACCCTGCCGGAGCATATAATTTTAGAAGCTCTCGACCCGGCACACTCTTATTCTGAACTTGACTCAAATTCAGCAAAGAAAAAACTAAAAGAATTGCTATCTGAGGGCGCAAAAATTGAGCTTGACGCCGAACAAATTTCTACCCTTGCGAAGGTAAAAATTGCCAGCATTCCACAGTCGAATACCGATTTGGCTGCGATCCGTAAGTGTCTAGAAATTTGGTTGCATATCTGATTTACGATAACAAGACTGCAAAGCGGGACTGGAATTTTTTTGGATTCCAATCCTCGCTTTTTGAGGGCAACCAACACCTCAAACCTTCCGATAAATCTCCGCGCCCCCTTTCACAAACTCCACCGCCTTCGTCTCCAGCCCCTTTTGCCGTGCCTCGTTTTCCGGTACGCCCTGGGCTGCCGCGAGGTCGCGGACTTCCTGGGTGATTTTCATGGCGCAGAAATGCGGGCCGCACATGGAGCAGAAGTGGGCGACTTTGGCGGCGTCGCGGGGCAGGGTTTCGTCGTGGAATTCGCGCGCCTTGTCCGGGTCTAACCCCAGATTGAACTGGTCTTGCCAGCGGAATTCGTATCTGGCCTTGGAGAGCGCGTTGTCGCGGATTTGCGCGCCGGGATGACCTTTGGCGAGGTCGGCGGCGTGGGCGGCGAGTTTGTAGGTGATGATGCCTTCCTTGACATCGTTTTTGTCCGGCAAGCCCAGATGCTCTTTGGGCGTCACATAGCAGAGCATGGCGGTGCCGTACCAGCCGATCATCGCCGCGCCGATGCCGCTGGTGATGTGGTCGTAGCCGGGGGCGATGTCGGTGGTCAGGGGACCCAGGGTGTAGAAGGGCGCTTCCTTGCAGTATTCCAGTTGCAAATCCATGTTCGCCTTGATGAGGTGCATGGGGATGTGACCGGGGCCTTCGATGATGGTTTGCACGTCGTGTTTCCAGGCGATTTCGGTGAGTTCGCCCAGGGTTTTGAGTTCGGAGAGCTGGGCTTCGTCGTTGGCGTCGTAAATCGAGCCGGGGCGCAAGCCGTCGCCCAGCGAAAAGGCGACATCGTAGGCTTTCATGATGGCGCAAATATCCTCGAAGTGGGTATAGAGGAAACTTTCCTGATGATGCGCGAGGCACCATTTCGCCATGATGGAGCCGCCCCGGCTGACGATGCCGGTCATGCGCGGGGCGGTCAAGGGGATGTAGGAGAGCAGCACGCCCGCGTGGATGGTGAAGTAATCGACGCCCTGCTCCGCCTGTTCAATCAGGGTGTCGCGGAAAATCTCCCAGGTGAGGTCTTCCGCCTTGCCATTCACCTTTTCCAGCGCCTGATAAATGGGCACGGTGCCGATGGGCACGGGACTGTTGCGGATAATCCATTCGCGGGTTTCGTGGATGTTTTGGCCGGTGGACAAATCCATCACCGTGTCGCCGCCCCAGCGAATCGCCCAGGTCATTTTGTCGACCTCTTCGGCAATCGAGGAGCCGAGCGCGGAGTTGCCGATGTTGGCGTTGATTTTCACGAGGAAATTGCGCCCGATAATCATCGGCTCGGTTTCCGGGTGGTTGATGTTGCAAGGGATGATGGCACGCCCTCTGGCGACTTCGGCACGCACGAATTCCGGCGTGATTTCGTCAGGCATCAACGCGCCGAAACTGCCGCCGGGATGCTGGCGACTCAACAGGCGCGCCATTTTTTCGCCATCCGTTCCACTCTGGCGCAGGGTTTCCAGATAGGCTTGTCGGTTCAGATTTTCCCGAATCGCCACGAATTCCATTTCCGGCGTGATGATGCCCTTGCGGGCGTAATGCCTCTGCGAAACATTTTGCCCCGCTTTTGCGCGGCGCGGCTTTCTGATGAGACCGGGGAAACGCTGCCCTTCCAGTTCCGGGTCGCTCGCCGCCCGGCTCGCCCGTTCGCGCCCATAGGCGGAAGTCAGCCCTTCGAGCGTTTCGGTGTCGCCGCGCTCGGCAATCCACGCTTCACGCAGGGCAGGCAGACCGGAACGAATATCAATGCGGGCGGCGGGGTCGGTGTAGATGCCGGAACAGTCGTAGATGAAGACCGGCGGATTTTTCTCGACCTGAGCGGACGCGCTGATGGGGGTATCGGCCTGGGAGACTTCCCGCATCGGCACGCGAATATCGGGGCGCGAACCTTGCACGTAAATTTTGCGGGAATTAGGCAACGGGGCGACGGCGGCGCGGTCAACTTGAGCGGCGGCGGCGGTGAATGTCTCGGGAATGTTCATGTGGGGGCGGGGCTTTATTCTGTTTGGGAGGTGGGGTGGGAGGGGGATTGTCCCCGGCGTTGATAGAGATGATGCACGGGGCCATGGCCGTGGCCGACGGCAAGTTGGCCGGCGGCGGTGATGGCGTGGAGCAGGTAATCGCGCGCGGTGCGCACGGCTGCTTCGATGGGGTGCAATGAGGGGTGCAATGAGGGGTGCAATGAGGGGTGGAGTGAGTTGCGGTATTGCGGCAGCAGCGCGGTGATGGCGGAGGACAGGGTACAGCCGGTGCCGTGGGTGTTCGGGGTGTCGATGCGGCGGGCGGGCAGTTCGATCATGCGATCGCCGTCGAACAGCAGGTCGACCAGCGCGTTGCCGGGCAGGTGCCCGCCCTTGAGCAGCACCCAGCGCTCCGAGGTGAGCGGCAGCAATTCGCGCAGGCGCTCGGCGCTGCGGTACATTTCGCGCACCGATTCGGACATGCCGCCGCCGAGGAGTACGGCGGCTTCGGGCAGGTTGGGGGTCAGGATGAAGGTCTGGGGCAACAGCGCCTCGCGCAGCATGGCGATCGCCTCGCGCCCGAGCAGGGTGTCGCCGCTTTTGGCGACCATCACCGGGTCGAGGACGACGTTTGCTGCGTGCCAGTGGGCGAGACGTTCGCCCACGGCGGCGACGACGGCGGCGTTGCCCAACATGCCGATTTTGCTGGCGTGGAGGGTGACATCGGCAAACAGGGTGTCGATTTGCAGGCGCAGAAATTCGACCGGCGGCACGTGCACGCCGGTCACGCCCTGAGTGTTCTGCGCGGTGAGTGCGGCGACAACGCCGCAGCCGTAAGCGCCGAGTGCGGAAAAAGTCTTGATGTCGGCGAGCACACCCGCACCGCCGGACGGGTCTACGCCGGCGATGGAGAGCACATTGGGGATAACGGAGGAGGAGCTGGAAGAGGTCACGATGCGTTTCCCTACGCCGGGATGAGCCGGATCAGGTTCAAAGGGTCTTTCTCAGCCCGCGCCATCGCCGCAGGCACCCCTAACGATAAGAGGTGGCGACAATAGCGGATAGCACGAATATGGACAAGCTCGAAGTGGAGGCGACGAGGGGAGGGAGCCGGTTCACGCAGAGCAAGAAAATTCATACGATTGCCCTGTGGAGATCACATCGGTCAGGGACGGCAGCCCCTTCTCGCCTATAATGGCACGGTTATCGTCATGGTTTACTGCGCGGTTTGTCACGCTTCCAGCCCCTCCGCTTTCAGCTCTCCCTGCTGCCCTACTCCCTGCTCTGGTTGTTGGCGCTTCCCCTCGTGCTCGCCCGTCTGGTCTGGCGCGCGCGGCGGCAGGCGGGCTACCTCGACCACGTGAGCGAGCGCTTCGGCAGCTATCAGGTGCGCGCACCGGGGCCGGTGATCTGGCTGCACGCGGTGTCGGTCGGGGAAACCCGTGCAGCGGAACCCCTCGTGCGCGCCATGCTGGAACGCTGGCCCGAGCACACGGTGGTGCTGACCCACATGACCCCCACCGGGCGCGAAGCCTCGGCGGCGCTGTTCGCCAATGAATCGCGGGTGCTGCGCGCCTACCTGCCCTACGACCTCGGCTTTCTCGCCACGCGCTTCTTGCGCCATTTCCGCCCCGATTTCGGCATCATCATGGAAACCGAACTGTGGCCCAACCTGCTGGCAAGCTGCCATCGCCATCAGGTGCCGGTGTTGCTCGCCAACGCCCGTCTGTCAGAACGTTCGGCGCGGCGTTACGCCCGTTTTGCCGCGCTCATCCGTCCCACCTTCGGCGTCCTCAGCGCGATTGGCGCCCAAACCGCCGCCGATGCCGCCCGGCTGGGGGCGCTCGGTGCGCGTCGCATCAGTATCACCGGCAATATCAAGTTCGACATTGATCCCCCGCCCGAGGCGCTCCCCCTCGCCTGCCAGTTCCGCGACCGCATCGGCGCCCGCCCGGTCATCCTCGCCGCCAGCACCCGCGAAGGCGAAGAAGCCGCCCTGCTCGCGGCCTTCGTCCGCCACGCCGAGCCCCACACCCTGCTCGCGCTGGTGCCACGCCACCCGCAGCGTTTCACCGAAGTCGAGGCGCTGGCCCACGCCGCAGGACTGAAAGTCCAGCGCCGCTCGGATAACGCCCCCCTCGCCCCCGACACCCAGGTCTGGCTCGGGGATTCGATGGGCGAAATGTTCGCCTATTACGCCACCGCCGATGTCGCCCTCATCGGCGGCAGTTGGCTGCCTTTCGGCGGCCAGAACCCGATCGAAGCCTGCGCCATCGGCGTACCCGTGCTGATCGGGCCGCACACTTTCAACTTTCAGGCGGTCGCCGAAGACGCCGTCAACGTCGGCGCGGCGCGTCGTTACGCGGACGTCAACGCGGCGATGCACGCGGCGGTCGAGCTTTTGGCCGATGCGCCGGGACGCAACGCGATGAACGAAGCCGGACGCGGTTTTGCGGCGGTCAATCGGGGGGCTACGGCGCGCACGTTGGAACTCCTCAACGACATGAACGCCTGATTGCGCCCGGACAGCGCAAACGGAGGGCAGACCGGCGCAGGTGTGACCGAGGCTGACGAGATTGTGCGCACACGTTACCGTTCTAAATCCGGCTCTGGCGCTGCCTTCGGTTTTGCTTTGGTGGTTGATGATGCCAGCGGTGCTTTTGGTGGCTCTTGTGAGTTTGCCGGTGTGATAGTGGGCGTTTTCTCTGCACCTTGCTTTTCTAGCCCGAAATTTCGGGTTTCACCTGTGTTCAGTTGGTTCTGAATGTGTTGTTTGACTTTTTGTACGCTGGCATCCCGCTTGTCGGGAGATTTTGCCGCATAGTATTCTTCGACGTGGTGCAGCAAGTTATACGCTGTACCTGGTTCCGGATATTCCTGTAGAGCGTCTTTTTTTGGTAAAATATCGAATGCTACCGCCCGCATCGGGCGAATAGAGGTTTCAAGGATGTTCTGTAAACACGGATAATCCAAGATTAGGATCGCTACGGATTGCGGTAAAGCCGATTTCTCCTACTTCTCTGCGGCGGCACTGAATTTTTTACGCAAATCTTCTTCAATGCGTAGGGTGAAGATGGATGTTTTCATAGCGGCGACTCCAATTATAATGCTGTTATTGTAATGCAATCACAATATACTGTCAATGTGATTGCATTGGGGCGTCCGATGTTTTAGCGCCGTCAAGTCGAAAACACGACAGATCGAGCGTTCGGCCAAACGCTCAATCAAGCGGTGTTTGCTGATTTGCAAGGATGGCTGGTCGGCGAATACTCATGCCGCCCCGACGTTCTTTTTGCTGCCGCGCCTGCCAAAGATCGTAACTTGCCTGGGCACGCAGGAAACTTTCGGCGGACGGGCCACCGCCGTCCGGGGTTTTCAGCCATTCTTCCAGTCGCAAAGCCATCTCCGGCGTGATCGCTGCCCGCCCATTGAGTACACGGGATAGGGATACGCGGTTTACGCCAAGCTGATCGGCGGCTACACCAATGGTCAGCCCGAGCGCCGGAAGCACGTCGTCGCGGATGAATTCTGCGGGAGGAGGGGGATCGTACATCATAAAAATGGTTCCTTAATGGTAGTCCTGATAGTCAACCAAAACGGCGTCCTCGCCCTCAAACGTGAAAGTCAGACGCCAGTTTCCATTGACCCACACAGACCAATGTCCATCCAGATCGTGTGACAGAGGGTGCAATTTCCAGCCCGGGACATTCATGTCCTGCGGGCTGATCGCCGCATCGAGCAGACCAAGCTGGCGAGTAAGCCTCTTTGAACACGGCGTTGCACTTCAGGATTGAAACCGCCCATTGCCGCATTAAGCGCAAAGAATGAAATAAGCAAGAATTTCGAGGCAGACTTAACAAAATCCTCCAGTGGTGCTTGTATGCGGCCAGAGATCATCTGATAGCCAAACATACAATAATATATGGCGGTCATAGCAACGGCTATACCCGTGATCGCACTAATGCTGCTTCCTACTGCCCCTGACGTGGCAGTCTGGAAGGCACCAAAAATAGAGTCTGATACGAATTGGAAAATCTTTATGTCTGGAAGTGGTTCGGCCATTTTAGTGCCATCCGTTAGCCAACAACCCGCAACGCAGTGCGGGTTGTTGACAGGTAATTTGGAGTAAGATCACTTTAAGGAAGGTTCCTCAATAATAGGCTCAAAGACCGGGGCTGGCTGGCCTCTGGCTTCAGCGAGTCGCCGAGCAAGCTCCCTGTTTATTTCGATGGGTTCTGTTCCTGGGAATTTTCCCAAATAGCCATTACTCCACGCGCTCTCAGCATTCTCGCAATTCGGGGTTTGCTCTAATTCGCCGGGATTTGTCCTGCATTTCACCAGTTGCGAAATAATGATTTCCGGCTCACCTTTCATGAAATATGCAACATCATGAACGACTTCTACCGACTTTTCTTCTCCACAAGCCGCCAAGGTTAGCAGGCAGGTGGCTGCAACAGCATAAATAATTCGGTTCATGTTTTGTTCTCCGTGTGTGCTGATCTGCCCGCAGGGTGCGGGCATTTTCAGATGGTATCTTACCACTCAATCGGTGTGGGGCTTTCCAATTCCTCTAATCTGTTGCTTTTCACCGTGAGCTCATGTTGCTGTTGCTGTAGGATCGCTTCCTCCGCCTGTGCGACCTGCTCATACATCTTGAACCGCGTCATCTCGTTGTCGATGGCCGCCTGCTCGATGGCGATACGCGCCTGGAGTTCCGCGATGCCCTTGACGTCCTCCGTTTCGGGGATCTTGCGCATCAGGGCTTCGATCTGTTCCAGCCGGTCATGCGCCTTGGCGAACGCGGCCTTGGCGTTGGCCTTCCTCATCGCGGCCTGTATCGCGCTGGCCTGGCAGGCGATTTTTTCCTCGCCGGACAGCGCATCCGAGTTGCAGACATCGAATTTCTTCACCGAGTTGTAGATCGCCTTGGCATCGCCCGACAGCTCGCCTACGCCACCGCTGCGTACCGCATCGTAGGCTTCTTGCCAGTCTTTCGGCAGGTATTCCCTGTACTTCGTATCGTACTGGGTCGTCCCGAAGCCCTTGTTACCGCTCATGGCGTTGAACATATTTTCCATCTGTTCGACTTGCGCTCTCAGTTCCGCAAGCTGATTGGCATATTCTATCATGTCTTGAAAGTAGCTACTTTGCGTGAAACCGGCTACGGCGAAATCAGTCGTAGGAATCTGCGCCTGAGCGGTGGAGCCGGAACTCAGTGATGTTTTGCGTGGCAGTGACCAGATTAATCGCGGCACTCATTTGCGCCGGTGCCCGCCACCAATATGCCCGCCGCCGTGGCGCCAGTTTCCGCCCCAGTGGCGCCCACGAAAACGCATGTCCATCGACCACAGGTAGAACCCCACGGCCGGGTAGAACATCGCTGGCCCCCAGAACCGGTCATCATGATCGTAACGGGGCCGGGGATAGACATAGGCGACGTTTTCGATCTTGCCGCGCACGAAACGGACGCTGAACAGGGTGCCGTCGCGGGCAACTTTCCAGTCCCACACCTCGTCCCCGCTGGCCGGGAACACTTTTTCCGAGCGCCGTGCGCCGAGCAGGCGGGCGACCTCGTCCTTGTACATGCCCGGCTTGACCAGATCGAGCGTGTCGTCATCCAGCGCGTCCCACTGTTTCAGCACCTGCCCTGTGGCATCGACTTGAAGCATCAGGCAGGTCGTGCCGTCGGGCTGGGTAGGGTATTCCAGGGTGAATGTGCCATCGCCGTTATCCCGGCGTGTACCCGGCTCGCCACGTGCCGTCACCACCTCGACCTCGGTGGTGTAGCGGGGGGTGAGCACGCTGGCGCAGCCGGTCACACTCAGGATGATGACCAGCGCCAGCCCCTGCACTGCATGCACAAGAGATTTCATGATCGGCAACGCTCCGCAAATACCCTTCAAGGATAGACCATCCTTGCCGTTAGCGGGAACAGTGCCTTGTTCGTCCCTGCCATGGCGACATTTGCATATCCGTGTATCGCAGCATGATAATGAGCGGTGCACAGTATCCATCCCCGTTTCTGACCCGCATCGCCATTTCCCCGAGGCCATCCATGTTCTCCACCAGCCGCCTGCCCCTGGTTCAGCAAACGCTCATCGGCGTCATCGCCATCTGCCTGGTGATCGCCATTCCACTGACCATTGCCCTGGCCGGGCACACCCGTGAAGTCGCACTGGAGCAAACGCGCGCCACCCTGGAGACCCAGGCCGATCTGATCACGCGCACCCTGCAATATGCAGAGGAGAGCATGAAGCAGGAGGCCCGTGAGGCGGTCAGCAACTTTGTCCACTCCCTGCCCGCGGCACAACTGAGCGGCAGAACCGTTACCCTCGGCGGCGCGGCGCGGCCGGAACTGACTTTCGGCGAGGACATCTCCGCCTTCGGCAACCAGGCTTACCTGCTCGCCTATAAACAAAAGTTTCCGGATCATGATGTCGCCTTCCTGCTTCAGGATGGCGGCAAAATCTATCGCGCCAGCACCTTGCTCAAGGATGCTGCGGGACGCTATCGCGATGGCGAGGAAATCACTGACACCTATACCAAATTGGTACTGGCCGGCGAAGCTTACGCCGGCACCATCCAGCGTTCCGGCCAGCTATATGCGCTGGGCGTTCTCCCGTTAAAAGATGAGCGCGGGCGCGTAATCGGCGCAGCGACCACGCGCATCTCGGTGGCCGAACAGATCAAAACCCTGAAAGAGCGCATGAACTCGATCAAGATCGGCAAAACCGGCTATCCCTTCATCCTTGCCCTGCCCATCGGAGACAGCAAGGAAACGAAATTCCTCCTCCACCCGAGCCTGCAGGATCAAGCAACCACTGCGGCAACTGCCGAGAAGCAAGCCGCCCTGAGCAAAATGATCGAGCAGAAAAACGGCATCATCACCTACGACTGGACGGACGCAAAAGGCAAGGTGGTCGAGAGAATCGCCGCTTTCCATGAAATCCCGGCCTTGCATTGGCTCGTGGTCGCCACCGTGCCGACCGATGAATTCACCGCGCCCTTCGACGGCATCAACCACGGCATCATCGCCGGTTTGGCTGCGCTGGTGCTGGCACTGGTGCTGAGCCTGTGGTGGCTGCTTGGCCACCGCCTCCACCCCATCGACAATCTGTCTCGGGCACTCAGCGCGCTGGGCAACGGCGAGCTTGGTTATGAACTCAAGGTGCTGCCCGGCTCACGCAACGAAATCGACACCCTTGCCGAACGCATCAACAGCACCCGCGATTCGGTGAAGACCCTGGTCAGCGCCATCCACGCGTCGGCGGAAATCGTCACCTCCGTCGCCAACACGACCGTCACCGACATGCATAACCTCTCGGGTAACATCGACAACCTGTCGACGACATCAAACCAGGTCAGCCGCAGCATCACGGAACTCTCCGCCGCCATCGACCAGGTTGCCGTCGCCGCCGAAACTGCCAACGCCAAAGTGGGCGAAGCCGCCAATAAAGTCTCACGCGGCAAGGAGATCGTCCATCAGGTGGTGACCTCAATTCAAACCATCGAAGAGCGGGTCGGAACTTCGCTCACCGAAGTCGAGAGTTTGACCGAGCGCTCGCACAAGATCGAAACCGTGGTGGCCTCAATCGGCGCCATTGCCGGTCAGACCAATCTGCTGGCGCTCAACGCCGCCATTGAAGCGGCGCGCGCCGGCGAAGTCGGACGCGGTTTCGCCGTGGTCGCCGATGAAGTGAGAAAGCTCGCTGAACAATCCGCCAGCTCCGCCGAAGAGATCAACAAGATCCTCCACAACGTCACTGCCGGCGTGGATGCGGTGCGCGCGGCCATCGGCACCGTGGTCGACGAAACCAGGCGCGGCACGGAATCTTCAGGCGGCGCGGTCGATGCGCTGGAGGACATCGAACAGATCACCCGCGATCTGGTCTACACCGTCACCACCATCGCCGAGGCCGCCACTGTGCAGGCTTCGGCTGCGCAATCCATGACCGAGCAAGTCAGCACCTCGGCGCAAATCGCCAACGATACGGATCAGGTTGCCCACGAAGTCGCCAACACCGCCTCCGGACTCAAAGCCGAAGCCGACAAACTCAGCCAACAGGTCGGGCATTTCAAGGGCTGAGGCTTGCGCTGACAAACCCCACGTGTTGATTCGGCAACGAAATGCTGCACGTGGGGTAGAGGCGGTCGCCCCCACATCGCACCGTAATGGGGCACCACTCCCCCATCCGCACTATTTTGGTGCAACCCTGCTCCGCCTTGCCCACACCCCCAACATCAACAGCGCAAACAGGTAACAAGCCCCCGCGCTGAGCGCAAGCGACACGCTGGTGCCCCATAAAAACGGCGCCACTGCCGCCACCACGGCATTGCCGCTGACCTGGACAAACGCCTGACAGCTCGACGCCAGCCCGCGCCGTTCGGGAAACAGGCTGAGCGCAATCAGGCTCAGGGTTGGCATGACCAAGGCTACGCCAAGGTTGTAGAGCGAAATCGGCGCCAGCAGCCACAGCCTCGGCAAGCTCGAAGCGGCGAGCGCGATTTCCACTACGCTGGCGGCGGCCATGATCACCAGCCCGGTGGCGATGGTGCGCCGCGCATTCCAGCGTCCGGCCAGACGTCCGGACAGGGCCGACCCGATCATCATGCAGATCACCGCGGGCATGAAAAGCACCACCATCGCGTAGGGCGAATCCATCCCGAGATGCTCGCGGATGAACACCGGGGAGGACACCACGTAGAGAAAATAGCCGATAAACAGCGCCGACATGCCCACCGACAGCAACATGAAGGCCGGATGGGTCAGCACTTCGCGGTAAGCATGCGCCAGCGCCCGTGGGGCGAAAGGGCGGCGCGCCTCCGCGACCAGCGTCTCGGGCAGCACGCGCCAGCACAGCCAGGCCAACGCGAAACCGAACAGGGTCAGGAACACAAAAATCGAGCGCCAGCCGAACAAATCCAGCAACACGCCCCCCACCAGTGGCGCGATGGCCGGGGCGATGCCGAAAATCAGCATCACCTGCGCCATCATCTTTTGCGCCTGTGCGCCGGCGTAGAGGTCGATGATGACCGCGCGTCCGACGACCATGCCCGCCCCCGCACTCAAGCCTTGCAGGCAGCGTCCCACCCACAACCATTCCACCGACGGCGCCAGCACACAGATCACCGACGCCAGCGCGTAGAGCAAGGTGGTGACGATCAGGATCGGGCGGCGACCGAACTGGTCGGAGAGGGAACCGTGCCACAGCACCATGACGGCAAACGACGCCATATAAACGGTCATGGTCTGCTGGAGTTCGACCTGGGTCGCCCCCAGCTCTGCACTCATGGCGTGGAAAGCGGGCAGGTACGTGTCAACGGAAAAAGGGCCGATCGCAGACAGCGCCGCCAGAATCAGTGGCAGCCAGCGGGTTTGGGGGGTATGCATTCCACCATTGTCACTGATTTTTACCGGGACACCGCTATTTTTACCTCATGACACACCCGGCCCGCGCCGGTATTGAATCGCCTCGGCCAGATGCGTGGCGCCGGGACGTTCATCACCCGACAGATCGGCCAGCGTGCGCGCCACCCGCAGCACCCGGTGGTAACCACGGGCCGAAAGATTGAGGCGCTGCATCGCCGCTTCCAGCAACGCGCCCCCGGCGGCATCGGGCGCACACAGGGCCTCGACCCGGTTTGTTTCCAGCCGTGCATTGGCAACGCCCTGGCGGGCGATCTGGCGCTGGTGGGCGAGCATGACCCGCTCCCGCACCGCCGCGCTCGACTCACCCTCCGTGCGCGTGGCGAGATCGGCAAACGGCACCACCGGGACTTCGATCGTGAGATCGATGCGATCAAACAGCGGCCCGGAGAGGCGGCTGCGATAACGTGCGATCTGGGTCGGCGGGGAAGGATCGTGGCTGATTACCGAGAGCGGGCAGCGTGTGCTCGACGGCATCAGCTCATGGTGGACGAATCTGTTCGGCCATTGCAATCCCAGAATCAACGCCGCCTTGCGCGATCAGCTCGACCGCCTGGAACACGTGATGCTCGCGGGCTTTACCCATCCGCCGGTGGTCGAGCTGTCGGAGCGGCTGGCGGCGCTGACCGGGAATCGGCTGGGGCATGCGTTTTATGCTTCAGATGGCGCGTCGGCGGTGGAGATCGCGCTCAAGATGAGTGCGCACTATTGGCGCAACAAGGGGCATCCGCACAAGAACCGTTTTCTGTGCCTGGCGGGCGGCTACCACGGCGAGACGCTCGGCGCGCTTGGCGTGACCGACATGGCGCTGTTCCGCGAGGCTTATGCGCCGCTGCTCAAGGCGGCGGCGACGGTGCCCACGCCCGACCCCAGACGGGCCAAGGGCGGGGAGACGGCGGTCGAGCTCGCCCACCGCGCCGCTGCGGCGCTCGAAGCCCATCTGCTCCACCACCATGCGGAAATTGCCGCGCTGATCGTGGAGCCGCTGGTGCAGGGCGCGGCGGGGATGGTGATGTATGAGCCTGAATATCTGCGCCTCGTGCGCACTTTGTGCGACCGTTTCAATGTGCTGTTGATCGCGGATGAAATCGCGGTCGGCAACGGGCGCACCGGCACTTATTTCGCCTGGGAACAGGTCACGACCGAGCACCACCCGCGCTGGCCGGATTTTATCTGCCTGTCGAAAGGCATCACCGGCGGCTATCTGCCCTTGTCGCTGGTGCTCACCACCGATGAGGTGTACGGCGCTTTTTACGCGGATTCGACGGCGAAGGCGTTTCTGCATTCGCATTCTTACACCGGCAACGTGCTCGCCTGCCGCGCGGCGCTGGCGACGCTGGATATCTTCAAGGAGGACAATGTAATTGTCTCCAACCGCCTGCGCGCCGAACAGCTTGACCGCCTGCTCCAGCGCCGCTTTGTCAATCATCCGGCGATCCGGCATTTGCGCCAGCGCGGCATGATCGCCGCCTTTGACGTCGAGGGCGCGCCGCCCGACTTTGCCCACCACTTTTCCTGCGCCGCGCTTGAGCGCAATGTGCTGCTGCGCCCGATCGGCAACACGGTTTATTTCATGCCGCCCTATGTGATGAACGACAGCGAGTTGCTGTTACTCGTGGATGGGGCGCTCGGGGCGCTCGACGCCACGCTCGCCCCCCGCGCCTGAATCGCCGCCATCATGACCCAGCTCGAGCAGTTACACGCCGACCTCGCCGCGCTCGACAGCCAGCATTTGCGCCGCATCCGCCGCGACAACACGACGCCGTGCTCCCCCCATGTCGTGATCGACGGCGAGCCGTATACGGCGTTTTGCAGCAATGATTATCTGGGGCTGGCGGGCGAGCCGCGCCTGGCTGCGGCGCTGGCCGCCGGGGCGCTGCAATGGGGCGCGGGCGCGGGGGCGTCGCATCTGGTGAGCGGGCATTACACGGTGCAGCATGCGCTGGAACAACGCCTCGCCGCCTTCGTCGGCTGCGAGCGGGCGCTGTATTTTGCGACCGGCTTCATGGCCAACAGCGGCGCCCTGCCTGCGCTGGCGGGACGAGGCGACGCCATTTTCGCTGATAAACTCAACCATGCCTCGCTCATCGACGGCATGCTGCTCGCGCGCGCCGATGTCCATCGTTATCCCCACCTCGACCTCGCCGCGCTCGAACGTCAACTCGCCCGCAGCAACGCCGCACGCAAGCTGATCGTCAGCGATGCGGTGTTCAGCATGGATGGCGATGTCGCGCCGCTCGTCGAGCTGATGCGGCTGGCTGAACAGTACGACGCCTGGCTCTACATCGACGACGCTCACGGCTTTGGCGTGCTCGGGCCGCAGGGACGCGGCACGCTCGCCGAAGCGGGCATCAGCAGTTGGCGTCTGATTCAGCTTGGCACCTTGTCCAAGGCGGCGGGGGTGTCCGGGGCGTTCATCGCCGGTCACGCCGATGTCATCGAATGGCTGATGCAGAAGACGCGCAGCTATATTTTCACCACCGGCACGCCGCCGGCGCTGGCGCAGGCGCTGCTCGCCAGCCTCGACATTATTGACAGTGACGAAGGCAACGCCCGCCGCGCCCACATCGCCGCCCTGATCGAGCGCCTGTCCACCGGGCTGCGCCAGACCCGCTGGCGGCTCCTGCCCTCGCGCACGCCGATTCAGGCCCTCATCGTCGGCGACAATGCCGCCGCGCTCAAGCTCGCCGCCGCGCTGCTGGAGGAAGGGCTGTGGGTGCCCGCGATTCGCCCGCCGACCGTGCCCGCTGGCAGCGCCCGTTTGCGCATTTCGCTGTCTGCCGCGCATGGCGAGGGCGATGTCGAGCGCCTGATCGAGGCGATCAATCGTCTGGAGCACAGCTTGTGAGCGCCGCCCACATCGGGTCGACGGCGCCGCTGGTGTTTATCCACGGTTGGGCGATGACCCCGGCGGCGTGGCGCCCGGTCATGGAGCTGCTGCCGGGTGGGCGCGGGGGCCACAGCGGCGACCACATCGCCCTGCCCCTGCCGGGACATGCCCACGCGCCCCAGGCCGCCGCCGCGACCCTGGAGAGCTGGGCCAGCGCGCTCGCTGCCCGCGTTCCCCATGGCAGCACCGTGGTCGGCTGGTCGCTCGGCGCACTGCTGGCGCTGGCGCTGGCGGCGCTGCAGCCCGAGCGCGTGCGGGCGCTGGTGTTGATCAGCGCCACGCCGCGCTTCGTGGCCGACGCCGATTGGGCTTACGGACTGGACGCCAGGACGGTGGTCTCGTTTCTGGAGGGCTATGCCAGCGCGCCGGGCGCGACCCTGCGCCGTTTCTTTGCGCTGCAAACTTTGGGCGACGCCGCACGGCGCACCTTGCTCCCCCGACTCGAAGCCGCCAGCCAGCCACATTCCGACGCGGCGCAGGCGGCGCTGCAAGACGGCCTGCACCTGCTCGCCAGCAGTGATGTGCGCCCTCGACTCGCAGCCATCCGGGTGCCGGTGCAGTTGATTCACGGTGCGTGCGACGCGCTGATGCCGCTGGCGGCGGCAAACTGGCTGGCCACCGCCTTGCCGCAGGCAAAACTCAGCGTACTGGAAGACTGCGGCCATGCGCCCCTGCTTTCGCGCCCCGCCGAATGTGCGGCATTGATCCAGGACGCGCATGAACGGCACACCTGAGCACTACCGCCACGCCGTTCGCCGTTCGTTCGACCGCGCCGCGCCCACTTACGATGCCGCAGCCCACGTTCAGCGCGAAGCCATGGCGCGCCTGTGCGCGTGCGGCATGGCGCAGGCTGCCCCGCTGTCGGTACGGCGCATTGTCGATGCCGGGTGCGGGACGGGGCAGGCGTTGCCGTGGCTGGGCGCACATTTTCCGTCCGCACAATTATTCGCCCTGGATTTCGCCCCGGCGATGCTGGACAAGGCCCGCGCCGCCGCGCCGCACGCGCACCCCATCTGCGCCGACATCGAACGCCTGCCGTTTGCTGATCGCAGCGTGGATCTTTATTATTCCAACCTCGCCGCCCAATGGTGCGAGCCTGCCAGGGTGCTGAGTGAAATTGCCCGCGTGCTCGCGCCCGGTGGAGCGGCATGGGTCGCAACGCTCGGTCGGCAGACGCTGTGCGAGTTGCACACGGCCTTTGCCAGCGTGGATCGCTTCCACCACGTCATGGATTTCGTGGATGATGAGGACTGGCGTGCGGGCGCACGAACTGCCAGACTCGACATCGTGGCGCTCAGGCACGAACTTTTCCCTGCGCTGGCGCCCGATCTGCGCACCCTCCTCGCCGATATCAAGGCTATCGGCGCTCACACCGTCGGCGCGGGACAACGCCGCCGGGCGCTCGGGCGGCGCGGCTGGCAAACGCTGTTGAGCGCCTACGAAACTTTCCGTCGCCCCGATGGCCTGTTACCGGCAACCTATGACCTCATTCTGATCATTCTAAAAAAACCATGAATCCCCCTGCCCGCGCCTGGTTCATTACCGGAACCGACACCGAAATCGGCAAGACCTTTGCCACCACCATCCTCATCCATGCGTTCCGTAATCAGGGCTTTACCACACTGGGGATGAAGCCGGTCGCGGCAGGAGCAGAAAAGGTCGACGGCCAACTCATCAATGACGATGTGGTGCGCATCCGCGCCGCCAGCAGCTTCGATCCCGGCATCACGCTGCAAAGCCCGTATTGTCTGCGCACACCCGCCTCCCCACATATCGCGGCCAGGAAAGACAGCGTGCACATTGACCCCATGCGCATCACCCAGGCATTCGTGACCCTGCGCAACCAGTGCGAACGTCTGCTCGTCGAAGGCGTTGGCGGCTTTCGCGTACCGCTCGGCGAGCACTTCGACAGCGCCGATCTCGCCTGCGAGCTGGCCGTGCCGGTCATTTTGGTGGTCGGGCTGCGTCTGGGGTGCATCAACCATGCCCTGCTGACCATGGAGGCCATCAAGGCCCGCGGCCTGCGCCTCGCCGGCTGGGTGGCGAATGCCATCGACCCCGCGTTCCTGCATCCGGAAGGCAGCATCGAGCTGCTCCACCGTCGCCTCGACATCCCTTTTCTGGGAACCATCCCGTACTCGCCGGGCGTCCCCCCCGCCAATCTCGCTTACCTGATCACCTTGCCGACCTGATTGACATGGCACGACGCCCGAAGCGTCGTAAAATAGACGGTTCCCGTGGTACCCGGGACGGGACTCGAACCCGTAAGCCAAAAGGCGGCAGATTTTAAGTCTGCTGTGTATACCAGTTCCACCACCCGGGCAGGCTGCGGATTGTCGCATAAATGACTCAACAGCCCAATATGGCGTCACACTTGTAACCCGGAAACAATTCAGGAAACAACATCTTGGACATCCCCGAGGCCCGCAAACTGCTCGGCGTCACCTCCCGCACCAGCGCAGCGGCCATTAAAAAAGCCTTTCGCCAGCTTGCGATGCAGTGGCACCCGGATCGCAATCCTGCGCCGGAGGCCGGGGAAAAATTTGCCCGCCTCGCCGCCGCCTGCAATCTCCTGCTCGAACAGGAAAGCAGCAGCGCCAAAGCCAACGCCGCGCCGGACAAGGGTGAAGACCTCAGGCAGGATTTCGAACTCGATCTTGAACAAGCCTGCCGCGGCGGACAAGCCGAGGTCGGCGTTGACAAGCGCACGGAATGTGACGCATGTGCGGGCAGCGGCTATCAGGAAGTCGCCCTCAGCCAGCAGTGCCCGACCTGTCACGGCAGTGGCCGCATCCGCCGCAAGCACGGCCTGACCAACTGCCCCGATTGTGAGGGTCGTGGCTACACCCGCCGTATCCGCTGCCCGGAATGCGAAGGCAAAGGCGAGCGGCTGGCACGCAGCGTGTTTGCCGTCACCCTCACCCCCGGCATGCTCAGCGGCGACGAACTCCGCCTTGAAGGCAAAGGCCACCCCGCGCCAGATCCCGCAGGCCAGCCCGGCGACCTGCTCCTGCGCATCGTGTTGCGCCCGCATGCCCTGTTCGGCGTTGACGGCAACGACATCACCATCGACCGTCCGGTGAGTACCTTTATCCTGCTCATCGGCGGCACCGTCACCGTCCCCACCCCCGTCGGCCCGCGAGACATTGATGTCCCTCCCGGCCTGCCGACCCTGCGCGAAATCGCCATCCCCGAGGCCGGCATCCCCGCCCGCGGCAAACGCGCCGCCGGTGCGCTCAAGGTGCGCCTGCTGCCCGGTCTGCCGACGGTGTCCTCACCGACGCTCACCAAACTATACCGTTCGCTCCAGCAGGAAATCGAGCGCACACAGCCCCACTGCTGCCCCGAACTCGACGCCTGGGAGCAACGCTGGCTTTCCGCACGCTGACCCCACACGCTCCGGCCCCCCTCACGTGATCGTCCTCGACCTGTGCTGCCCCTTCCATCATCGCTTCGAAGGCTGGTTTGCTTCCGCCGCCGAATTTGAAGCCCAACTTGCCCGTGGCCTCGTCTCCTGCCCGGTGTGCGGCGCAGGCGAAGTACGCCGCATGCCCAGCGCCCCGCACGTGCAGACAACTCATCCCCGTCCCGCTACGCCGCCCCCTGCCGCGCCAGGCCCCTCCCCTGCCTCAGCACCGCCAGACGATCAGCAGGCGCTGGTCGCCCACCTCGCCGCCACCCTGCGCCAACTCGCCCAGGCCGCCGAAGACGTGGGCGAGCGCTTCGCCGAAGAAGCTCGCCGCATCCATTACGAAGAAAGCCAGGTGCGCCCGATTCGCGGTCAGGCCTCGCGCGACGATGTAGAGGAATTACTCGACGAAGGCATCGTGGTGCTGCCGGTGCCGCCGGGTGAAGATTTGCACTGATCACGCAGGGGTGCGCTGGTCGTGCCTGGAGCAGATCATGTTCACGTGCACGATATTTGAGGGGCCATGTGCGCGATAAATGCGGGACGGGGATTGCAATTAAATTGCGTGTGGCGCAATCAGTTTAGAGCGTCGTTTAGATGGGTGCCGTCAGGGGCGGTGCTGGTGGAAAAGCGCCGCTTTGTGCTCTCGGTGAGGTCGTGGCCGATCTGACCCAGCACGGTGCGCAGGCCGGTAGGTGACATGGCTTGCGACAGGCGCATCAGGCGTTCGATGATCTCGCCGCCGGTGTATTCGATGGTGATCTTGTTTGCCATGATGCTCAGGCCGACTTGGACTTGGCTTTGCGGGCAGCCTTAATGTTGGCTTCGCGTTCCGCGAGGAGTTGCGGGTAGACTTCCGCGTGCCAAACGAGCGTTTCCTCAGCGCGCGCGATCTCCTCCGCTACGCCGGGATCATCCGGCGGGAGGGTACGCAAGCTATCAAGCCATGTCTGCCAACGGGCAACAGGGTCAAAGCGTTCTGGGGGGTCAAGCAGCCAACTAGTTACGGGCTGGCCTGGCTCTATTAATTGCACGGACGATCTCCTCGGCGGCAGCATCAATCGCTGCTTTCTCATGAATGTAGACTCTGTTCCGCTTGGGTTCAAGTTTTGCATCGTAATGGATGATGCCAGCACGCTCGAGCCCAAGGTTCAAGAGGTGAGCTTCAAGCCCCTCCATGTTCAGACCACGCCTTAACAGCAGATCAAGCTGGTTGGCGCATTCTTCGGCTGCCGCTTCTTTTACCTGCGGGAGCAGATCAATTTCGGCTCCCTTGGTAGCGGAAAAAACGGATTTTCTGTCGTGGCCGTATGCGACCACCCTCTTTACGCCGGGGTAGGTAAGCTGCATCAAGTCTTGCTTCGACAGAGAGCGTGAATCCGCGTGGTTGTGCAGCAGAACGAGCGCGGAATCTCTGTCAAGAAACAAGGGCTCAAGCGCCTTGGGGGTGCCGACCTCGTTATCCAGCCCGCTGCCATAGCGCCCGACCTCTTTCCCGGTGCCCTCATCGTAGATAGCGAGATATTCCTTCCCGGTTGTCCGCCCCTTGCCCACGACAAAAGCCCGAGCGCTGCCGTCAAGCTGGTTGATCTTGATCACTTCGAGTGCGGCGGCGGACACACCTAACCCGGCCTTGTCTACCTGCGCGAGGAAATCCGTCGCAATCTCCCCCGGCAGCTTCGCCGCCTTCTGCTCCGCGATCCACCGTAGCTCTTCCTCCTCCGACGCCCCCGGCGCATACCCCCAACCTTTGCCGATCCCCTTCTGCTCCCCCGTTGCGGGGTCGATCTCATCCCACCCTTCCGGCGGTTCCGTGATGTCGCCCTTGCCCGGTGCGCTGACGGCGATGATGCGGCAGCAGCAGCCGAAGCCGTTGGGGGCGAAGTGGGTTTGCCAGAAGGGGTGATCATGCGGCAGGCAGATGCCGTCCCACGCTACGTGCTGGGCGCGGGGCTCGAACACG
>BNUB01000039.1 GCA_025997045.1 Betaproteobacteria bacterium | reverse complement strand
TCATGCTCGCAGAGAAGAACCCCGAGGTAAAAAAGGCCGTCGCCAAGCTGATGACGCTCACGGAAGACGAGCAGGCGCGGATGGTGGCCGACGCACGGGACAAGATGCGCTGGGATATTGAGTCCAGAGAGCGGGCGGCAAAGAAGGAAGGGCACGAGGAAGGGCGCGAGGAAAGGCAGTTGGAAATTGCCCGGAGGCTCCTTGCCCGCAACCGGCCAATCGAAGAGATCATCGAAGATACTGGCCTTACCCTCGAACAGATCCAGGCCCTCACGCTGCATTGACCCTGTTAAACCGGCCCCAAAATACCGTACATGTTGGCGTAGAACTGTGCGCCAAGGCTTGCGATGCACCGGGAGCGATGGCGTCCCCGCGCTCGACACCGTAGGCGACATCGCCGCCCGCTGGGGCTTCTGGCATCTGTCGCATTTCGCCGCTGACTATAAAGAGATGTTCGGCGAATTACCCTCGGATACCCTGCGCCAGTAAGATGAGCGCACCCCCCTCCCCTCCTCATCGCCCATGCTCCACGACCTCCCCATCCGCTACATCAACCCCGTCTACCGCCCCCCGAGCGAAGCGCAGTCCCTGATTCTGCCCGTTACCGACGGCTGTTCGTGGAACCGGTGCACGTTCTGCGAAATGTACACCGCCGCGCAAAAACGCTTTCGCGCCCGCGACGAAGCCGAAATTGTGCACAGCTTGCAACAACTGGGCGCCAGCCCGCTGCGCGACCAGGTGCGCCGGGTGTTCCTCGCCGATGGCGACGCCCTGGTATTGCCCACCCGCAAACTGCTCGTGGTGCTGTGCGCCATCCGGGAACACCTGCCCGCCGTGCACCGCGTGTCCAGCTATTGCCTGCCGCGCAATCTGAACAAAAAGAGCGTGGCGGAGTTGCGCGAGTTGAACGAGGCCGGGCTCAGACTCGCCTACGTCGGCGCCGAATCGGGCGACGACACGGTGCTGGCGCGGGTCGACAAGGGCGAAACCTTCGCCACCACCGTCGCGGCGCTGGAAAAACTCGGCGCGGCCAACATCAGCCGCTCGGTCATGATCCTGAACGGCCTCGGCGGCCTCGAATACAGCGCTGCCCACGCCCGCCATTCCGCCGCCCTCGCCAACGCCACCCAACCCGAATATCTGGCCACACTGGTGGTCAGCTTCCCTGCGGGCGAACAGCGATTCCGCGCCGCGTACCCCGAATGGCAAACTCCGGACATCGCCGCCCTGCTCCGGGAACAGGAGCAATTCATCGCCGCGCTGGAATTAAACCGCACCGTTTTCCGCAGCGACCACGCCTCCAACTGGCTGAGCCTGCGCGGCAATCTGCCGCAGGACAAGGGCAGGCTGCTGGCGGAACTGCGCAGCGCAATCGCCGCGCCGCAGAATGCGCCACTGCGTCCGGCGTGGGCGCGGGGGCTTTAAGTTCTTATATAATTTTTTATTCATTACCGGAGTCAGTCTCCAATGAAAACCCGGCTAAACAAACACTGGCCCTGTTGGCAGTTTTGGCGTTCTCCGTCGTTTGGGCAGAGACGCTGCCAGAAGAGACGCTGCCAGAACCGGCCGATTACGTGCGCTGGATTGGCGATATTGACGGCGACGGCAAGCCGGATTTTGTGGTGAATTTCGTGGGGAACGCCTACGGCGGTGAGCATGATTTCGCGCTGTTTTTGTCTTCACTGGCACGCCCCGGTGAGATCGTGGGGCTGGCGGGGCGTTTTGACTATTTTCCCATTGATGCTTCGGGGTGCTGAACATGATTATCCGGCCTTTGGTTTTTCTTTTGCTGTTGCTGCCGCCAGGCCTGCCCGCCATGGCTCAGGGGCTACCACAACCGCCAGCGTTGCCCGGCGAAACCCGCACGCACATGGATCAACGCATCACCAGACAATTCGCGCCGCCGCTGCTCGTGGGCGACGGCAGCGTCTGGCAGTTTCAATGCGTAGAATTTCCTGCCGTATATTCAAGAAAAAAAGAGTGTCTGAATATCACGCAACGGCGCATTTACCCGGATCAGCCAGAACGTAGCAGCTATACCGTTTTACCCTTCAATATTGAACCCGGTTCTTTTTTCAACACCCCGCCTTATGCCAGCATTGCAAGCCCGTCAGGCACATGGTTGATGGGACCTTCCATTTACCTGATTCGACCTGACGGCAAGGTCATTGACGGCCCGCGTGACAGAGTCTCAGGTCATTCCATTAATGCCGTCGCTTTGGCAGACGGCAGCGTGATGAAGTTTGAGCGCTATTCCAATCAGGTGATCGTCGCCCGCATTTGGCTGGATAACGATGGCTTCATCCGTAGCGAGTCTTTGCCGCCAGTACCGAACTCAAGTCAAATGTATGGTCTCAACGCCGTACATATCGGTGGCGGGCAGGTTCTGGTCGTCACAGGCGGCATTTACCCTAGACTCACGCTGTTGTACGACCCCGCAGCCAAAGACTGGCTCACCCTGCCGGGCATGCTCATGCCGCGCGCCCGCCCCGCACTGATACGCCTGCCCGATGGGCGCATCTGGGCCACCGGGGGCGAGGGACGCATCTTTCAAGGTGGCAGCCCCAGGGAACACGGCCCTGCGCTGAGTGTATCGACGACATCGGAATTCTGGGACCCCGAACAGCGTGTCTGGCAGCGCGGCCCCGATCTACCCGTACCCATGCAAGATCATCAGGCGATATGGGTTGCCGACGAAGCGACGGTGCTGTTGGGCACAGGGCTTTTTCCCGTTTTGCTGGCGTGGAAGCCCGGCGACAAAGCGGTGCGTATCGCCGCACAAATGGGCATCGAGCGCCGCAGCGGTGCGCTGGTGCCCTTGCCGGGACGCCGCGTTGGCGTGGTCTCCGGCATAACGGCCCGTTTAGGGACGGATGAGGCCTGGGGACGCCGCAGTCCGGGCGCCAGCGTAATGACGTGGACGGCAGCGCCTGCCTCCTCGCGTTCCGGGACGTGGCAAATCGTGAAAGAGGGCGGACTGGCGGTGCGGGGAAACCGCCTGCTGGCAGTTGGCGGCATGCTGGGGCACCATCATACGGGCAGTGTCGAGCACGAAGTGAGCCGCCTGGCCGAGCTGTGGCAAGGTGCCAGCGCCCAAACGGTGAGCCTGCCCGCGCTGCCCTTTGACACTCGCAAAGCCGAAGTCGCGTGGGTGGGCGAACAGCACGCGCTGATTCATACGGCGGATTCACTCGCCCTCCTCGACCTCAACACGCAAGACTACCGCCTGCTTGACCCCACCGCGCTCGCGCATGTGGTCGACAACCCGTATTTCAAAGTCGACAACGCCCGGCTTGTCGGCGCAGACAGCCAGCGCGCCTGGTTCGTCGACGACAACGCGACCGTGTACTGGCTGGACGTGGATTCAGGCCAGATCACGAAGGGGCCACGCCTGCAACGTCAACGGCAGAATTTTATCGGTCGGGTGCTGGCCGATGGTCGGGTCATCATTGCGGGGGGCACCGTGGAGAGCGAAATCGTCGCCCGCCGTCCGGCCAATTGCCTCGATTGCGCGCCCAGCTACAGCGGTTGGGGGCCGTATCTGGCCGCCCGCCGTCACGACATTTATGACCCGGTACGCAACGACTGGCATTCCTCAGCGCCCGCCCGGGCGGCAGGCGGAAAGTTCGCCATCCTCGCCAGC
Organism: Betaproteobacteria bacterium; assembly: GCA_025997045.1. Taxonomy (GTDB): domain Bacteria; phylum Pseudomonadota; class Gammaproteobacteria; order Burkholderiales; family Rhodocyclaceae; genus WRNU01. The sequence continues at coordinate 23,221 of BNUB01000039.1, read as the reverse complement.
GGTCAGGTGGTGAAAGTCGGCCCCTGACGGAGCGCGCTCCCGGCGAAGATTACGAGGGGCAAATCATCGACCGTTTTGTACGCACCGAACTGGAACTTTCCACCCCGGAGGGTTCTGCATGGCGTGCCCTGCCCTGGCCCAAAGAACAATCCAACGACACCAACGTCCATCTGCTTGCGCCGCTGGGAGATGGCGGGCCGTACCCGGATGCCGTGTTTCTGGGGATTTGGGAACCTTTGAACAAGAGAAACGAAACATGGCACTACCGCTGGTGGTGGCTCCCCTCGGCCAACGCCCCCACCCCGGTCTGGCACGAAGTCGGCACGGCAATCCCCCCCTACGTCTTCCCCCCCGGCGAAATCCCGCTGCATGCCGAAAACGGCCCCGCGTGGGCCACCGGCAGCGCCGCTGGCGTCATGGTGTATGACAAAGACAAGAGCATAAAGTGATTCGTTTGTGCTTTGTGTACGATGGTGCCCTCATGGTGAACGATGAAATTATTACCCCGGCAACAAAATACACGGCCGTAGGGGCAGGTTTCAAACCTGCCCGCCGTTGCGGTGTTGTGGGGCACCCAGGGCGGGTTTGAAACCCGCCCCTACGCCAACATGTACGGTATTTTTGGGCCAGTTTAATAGCAAATGGCTTTCGTGAACGAATACGCCTCTAAAGAGGACATGGCGAAGTACCAGTTCAAGGAAATTAACAAACGAACAGGAACGGAGCATCTGAATGCCTGATGATTGGTGACATTCCGCGCCTGCCGACCCGCAAGGCCTCATGATTGCTACTCCTTATACAAAGTTGTGGAAGTTAAATACCAGAGTCGACCTGAAACCCGAGAAGCTGTGCAGTAACTTTTTCCTGGATTTCTTGCCAGTACGGCAAAAGTCCACGGCGATAAGAAATATCGACATAGGCTCGCATGGGCGAGCGCAAGCGAAATTTTTGTGTGCAATTAGCAGACTCATATGGACCATTCCCGCAATTAATGAATGTTTTTATATGGCCATCTTCCCGGCGAAGGACATAATAATTCCTGTCAAAATAGTCGTTTTTAACTTTCTTGCGCATTTCATCAATGGGAACAAATTTACGACCAGAATACCTTGCACGAACAGGTACATGGGCTTCTAGTCCATACATGGTTTCGTGCAGTTTTTGGTGCTCGAAGATGACGTACAAGGTATTTTCACCTCGTGGTTGAAGCGCCATTTTAAGATACCCGTCTAGATGGTCGTCCTTTTCCTCACGGGGATGGTAGTCTTCCCCACTGGACAAACCCACCCGCAACCACATGGTATTGTAAATTGTCTCATGTTCTTTTTCTTGTGCGGTCTCCCGGCTTCTTCCCGCCATATCGGGATAGCGCACTTCATAACCAAAACTGCGCAGGCGTGATTGGTAGGTACGCTTGGGAACTGGCACCTCGCGTTTTTTCATGAAACCCGGATCGCCATCGTATTCGACAAAGCGCGCGAAATCACGCGGGATGGATACTGGCCTTCCCCCCAGATCACCAATGACGAATTTCTCCTGATTTCCCGTGAAAACCCACGAACCTGCCAGTGGGTTGAACCAGAACAAAATTGTTTCCGCTTGCAAAAATTTTGGTGTGACATACGTTACGCAAAACGCTGCAATAGCAAAACTTGCCGCACAACGTATCCACCATGACCAGATTTTGTGCCTGTAGATTAAAATTACTGACACGAACGCGATTACCCATACAATGATTTTGTAGTATTGCAATAGCGATATGTATACATTAATTGCAAACATGCCGACTCCCAAGTAAACCAATATGACTTACATATGGTCGGCATTCTACATAAATTTTATATGCCGTGCAACTACCTCTGGTTCGCTGCCCACGCGGGCTGTGCTGGCGCTTGGCTCGAATTTTGATACCCCCTGAAGCAGCGACAAAAATCCCCTTGTGACCTGTACAGCCATGCTATACTGCATCATGGCTGAGAGAAAAGTGATTGATGAGTCCCATAAAATTTCTGACCGACGCGGCAATGGCAAGCTGCGGCGGGAGATATGGGTTGATGTGGTAACGGGAAAAATCACCCGCTACAACCTCGCCTACATCAATCATCGGCTCCACTCCGGCGATAACGGGCGGGTTGTGGGCTATGACAACGCGCATCAGCAGCATCATCGTCACTACTTCGGAAAGGTTGAGCCGGTTCTGTTCATCAGTTTTGAAGACATTGAGGCGCGATTTGAGCAGGACTGGACTGCGTTAAAGGATTTGAAATGAGCAAGATCACCATCAGGACGGGAACGGAAGAAAATTTCTTCAGGCGGGGTCGGCAACTGGCGAAGCTGGCAGACCAGGGCGAACCCCTGCCGGATGAGCGCGTCATCAGCTTTGAAGATCCCGCCGAGGTGATAAAGCTCATCACCAGCGCACGTCTGGCGCTGTTTCGCACGGTAAAGGAATATCCTGGTTCGATTACCCAGATCGCAAATCGCCTGCACCGTGACCGCAGCGCGGTAAAACGGGACATCGACGAACTGGAAAGCGCCGGGCTGGTGGTGGTGGCCGAGAAAATACTGCCCGGTCATGGGCGCATGAAAGAAGTTCAGGTGGCGGCGAAGCAGTTTCAGCTTCAAGCTGAAGTGGCTTAGCCGCTTTTGAACCACCCGCACACTCACGCTTGTCAGTCCCCACTCAACCATGTAAATTGAAAATCATTTTTTCGATTTACATGGTTGTTGATGCCCGCCTTCCCTCGCCGCCTCGCGCCAGAAGTTCGCCGTTCGCTGGACAACTTCCCCGTCGTCGCCCTCACCGGCCCGCGCCAGTGCGGCAAGACCACGTTGGCGCGTTCCCTGCTCGACGGTCACGACAACGCCCTCTACCTCGACCTTGAACGTCCCTCGGATTTGCGCAAACTGGCCGACCCGGAATGGTTCCTCTCTTCCCAAAAGGACAAGCTCGTCTGCATCGACGAAATCCAGCGCCATCCTGACCTGTTCCCCGTCTTGCGCAGCCTGGTCGACGAATGGGGGACGCCCGGACACTTCCTTGTCCTCGGCTCCGCCTCGCGTGACTTGCTCCGGCAAAGTTCGGAATCCCTGGCGGGCCGTATCGTCTATAAACGCCTGACGCCTTTCCTGCCCAACGAGCTGCCCCCCGACAGCCCCATCGAAACCTTCCTCAACCGGGGCGGCTTTCCCCGCAGCCTGTTGGCTGCCGACGAAGCCGCTTCGCTGGAATGGCGCGAATCCTTCATCACCACTTCTCTGGAACGCGACCTGCGCCAATGGGCGGGGTTTTCCGGGGCCACCATGTCCCGCCTCTGGCGAATGCTGGCCCATCACAACGGCCAGACCATCAACCTGAGCGAACTCGCGGCGGCACTTGGCGTCTCGGCGCCATCTGTCCGCCACTACATCGACCTGCTTGCCAGCACCTACATGCTGGAAGTCGTCCCGCCTTATCACTCCAATCTCGGCAAACGCCTCGTGAAATCGCCCCGGTTCTATGTCGCGGATTCCGGCTTGACGCATGCCCTGCTCGGCATCCGGAATTTCCCGGAAGCCATGGGGCATCCCGGCCTGGGCGCGGTTTGGGAGCAGTGCGTTCTGGCAACCCTCATCGGTAATTTCCCCGACGCCGGGATCGCTTTCTACCGGACTGCCCAGCAGGCGGAAATCGACTTCGTGGTCACGGTGCGCGGGATCGTTTTCGCGGTGGAATGCAAGGCCTCGCTCAGCCCCGTGCTTTCACGCGGCAATCACAACGCCATCGCGGACATCGCGCCCGTCCGGACTTTCGTGGTGACGCCCGGAAAAGAGGCCTGGCCGCTCGCCCCCGATATCCACTGCGTTTCCCTGCAACAGCTCGTCGAAGGCATGACCGAACTCACCGCGTGCAGGACAGTGCCAAATTCTGCCTGACTGGCGGGGAAGCATAGGACTACACTTCTCCGTTCCCTCCAAACTTCATTCCCCCCTCTCGACAACGATGACCCACCATCTGGCGCGCTGGCTCGCACGCGGGATCGACACCGGGCAACGCGCTGCCTTGCAGGACGGCTTCGCCTGGCTTTACGGTTTCGTCGCCGTGCGCCGTCGCGCCATCCTCGGGCTGCTGGGGCTGGCGCTCATCGCCTCGACGCTCAGTCTGCTGCAACCGTGGCTGATGAAGCATCTGATCGACGACGGTCTGCTCGCCGGACACTACCCGACGCTGGCCGCCATCGCCGTGATGATGATCGTGGCGGGCATCCTGGCGACGCTGCTGGGCGGCCTGAACCGTTATCTGCACACCCGCCTCTCCGGGCAAATCCTGTTTGCGCTGCGCACCGATGTTTATCGCCATCTGCAAACCCTGTCCCCGGCTTTCTACGCTCAGCGCCGCATCGGCGATCTGCTCTCGCGGCTGGATGGCGATGTGGCCGAAATCCAGCGTTTCGCCGTCGACAGCCTGTTCGCCGCCATCACCAGTGTCATCGGCCTGATCGGCGCCCTGAGCCTGATGCTGGCCTTGTCATGGCGGCTGTCGCTGCTGCTCGTGCTCATGCTGCCGGTGCAGATTTTGTGGCTGCGCTGGATGCGGAGAAAGGTCGAGGCGCGCGCACGCACGGTGCGTGAACGTTCGGCAGACCTGTCGAGCTTTTTCATCGAGACCCTGCCCGCGATGAAATTCATCCAGTCGGCGCGGCAGGAAGGGCGCGAAGCGGCGCGGCTCGACGGCCTGGGCCGTTTTTATCTCGCCGACCTGCTGCGCCTGCAAGTCACGGAATTCTTTACCCAGGCCCTCCCCGCCACCCTCACCTCCCTGATGCGCGCCAGCGCCTTTCTGATCGGGGGCTACTGGGTGGTCGAAGGCCAGTGGCAATTGGGCGCCTTGATCGCGTTTTCCACTTACCTCGGCATGGCGAGCGGGCCGGTTGGCAGTCTGCTCGGCCTCTTCGTCGCCATCCAGCGCATGAGCGTCAGCCTCTCAAGGGTGGCGGAGCTGCGCCAGGCGACACCCGACATCGCCGCCGCGCCAGCCAGTGCGCCGCAGCCACCCTTGTTGCGCGGTCGCGTTCGCCTTGAAAATGTGAGCTTCACCTATCCGGGACGCGAGCAGACGGTGCTGGATCAGGTCAGCGCCACCCTCCCCGCAGGGGCCAAAGTGGCCCTCACCGGCCCGTCGGGCGCGGGCAAAACCACCCTCATCGACCTCCTGCAACGCCATTTCGACCCGACCAGTGGCCGCATCACCCTCGACGACATCGACTTGCGCCAGTTGCCCCTGGCCCGCGTGCGCGAAGCCGTGGCCGTGGTCAGCCAGGACACCGTGCTCTTTCGCGGCTCGCTCGCCGACAATATCCGCTACGCTCAACCCGAAGCATCGGCGGAAGCGGTGCGTCAGGCCGCCCGCCATGCGCAGCTCGATGAGCTCATCTCCCTGCTGCCGCAGGGGCTGGACACCCCGCTCGGCGAACGCGGGCAGCAGCTCTCGGGCGGGCAGCGCCAGCGCATCGCCATCGCCCGCGCATTGTTGCAAGCCCCCGTCGTGCTGGTGCTCGACGAGGCGACCTCGGCGGTAGACGAAGCCACCGAAACCGCCGTGATCGCCGCCGTCGACACCCTGTTCGCCCACTGCACCCGCCTCTACATCAGCCACCGCGCCGCCACCTTGCGCGGCTGCCAGCTCACCCTGAACCTCACCCACGGCACCCTGCGGACAAGCAGCACCCATGACTGACACCCCCCCCACCCTCATTCGCATCGGCATCATCGACAGCGGCGCGGCCCGGCGTCACGCCAGCCTCATCGACGCCGCCCGGGCTTTCGTCATCCGCGACGACGCCCTGCTGGCCGTGCCCGCCCACGCCGACCAACTCGGCCACGGCAGCGCGGTATTCGACATCGTGCACCACCTCGCCCCTCACGCCCGCTTCGTCATTGCCCAGGTGTTCCGCGAGCGCCTGAGCACCACCGCCATCCAGGTCGCCGCCGCCATCGACTGGCTGGCAGAGGTCGGCGTCGACCTCATCAACCTGAGCCTGGGGCTGACCCGGCCGCGTCCGGTGCTGGAAGCGGCCTGCCAGCGCGCGCGTGAGGCCGGCGTCGTGCTCTGCGCCGCCGCGCCCGCCCGCGGGGGGCCGGTGTTTCCCGCCGCCTTTGACGGCGTGTGGCGCATGACCGGGGATGCGCGCTGTGCGCGGGCGGAAATCTCCTGCCTGATGACAGAACAGGCCGATTTCGGCGCTCACGTCGCCCCGCTCGCCCCGCCCCGTCCCCATGATGACGGCCCCCCGCACGGCAGCGGCGCCAGCATGGGCTGTGCCCATCTGAGCGGCCACCTTGCCGCCCTGCTCGCCTCAGACGCCGCCCCCCCACGCCAGACGCCAGCACGGCACATCTGGCTGCGCGAACGCCTGCAACAACAGGCACACTATTTCGGCCCGGAGCACCACACATGACCTCCCCCTCGACGCCCACTCCTACCCCCACCCCTCTTGCCAACGCCGCAATTTCCATTGCCGTCCTCGGCGGCGGCCCCGCAGGCACGACCACCGCGCTCGGGCTGGTTCGCCTCGGCTACGCCGTCACCCTGTTTACCGCCCCGCGCCGCTTCGATGCGCTCGAAGGCGTCTCCGACCGTGTCGCGGAGAGCCTGCGCCAGAACGGCCTCAGCGCCACCCGGAGAACCCTGGCGCAGCCTTCGCCGCGCCGGGTGATGTGGCGGAACCAGGTCAACGCGCCCAATCACGAGTCGCTGATTTTCCGCCCCGATTTCGACGCCGCGCTGCTACAGGATGCCCGCGCCGCCGGGGTCAGGGTGGTGGAGGCGCAGGTCGGGCAGTGGACGAAACTGGAGCCGTCCGACCTCCGTGGCAAGATCGCGGTCGATTTCAGCACCGACGGCAAAGACGCCCAATTCTTCGCCGACTTCGTCGTGGAAGCGCGGGGCCGCGCCGCGCCCCTGCCCCCCAGCCGTATCCGCGGGCCGGAGACGGTTTCGCTGTTGCAATACTGGCGTCCCCGCTACGCTGCTGCCGAGGTTCTCCCGCGCTCCGCAGTGCAGAGTTTTGCCGACGGCTGGGCCTGGGTGGCTGTCGCGGCCAACGCCCGGCGCTACCTGCAACTCACTTTCGATGTCGCCAGCATCGACCTGCCCGACAAGGCGCAGCTCGGCGATTTCTGCCGCAGTCGGCTGGAAACCCTGAGTTTCGCCACCGAATTCATCGCCAATGCCGAGCCCGAAGGCCCGCCATACGCACGCAATTGCACCTCGATCCTGGCCGATGACATCGCCAATGATTATTCCCTGCGCGTGGGCGACGCCGCCGTGGCGGGCGACCCGCTCTCGGGCAACGGCATCTTCCTCGCCCTCTCTTCCGCCCTGCAGGCGCCGGCAGTCATCAATACCCTGCTCCACTACCCCGAACGCGCCGCGCTGGCAAAATCCTTCCACACCCAGCGCCTCACCGGCCTGTTCTACCGTTTCGCCCGCATCGGGCGCGATTTTTACGCGCTCGAAGACCAATGGCCCGACGCCCCCTTCTGGCGCACCCGCCGCCACTGGCCGGACACAGAACCGCTGCACCGCCGGGTCACGCCGGACACCGTCACCATCGCCCAGTGCCCGGTCATCAACCACGACGAGATCATCGAAGCCGAAGTCGTCATCACCCCCGACAACCCGCTTGGGATATGGCGGATGGACAACATCGAACTTTCCCCCATGCTCAAGACCATCCAGCACGCCAACAACGACGGCCAGGCGCAGCAGGAACTGGTCAAGCTGCTCGATTGCCCCCCCCAGCGCGCCGCGCAATTGCTGCTGCGGATGCGTCAGCAGGGGTGGGTAAAGTGAAACGTATTATAAAATACACGCTCATCGAACCCACGGAGTAAACATGCCAAATCATCATTACCGCATCACGCTGGAACAACTGGATGCCACCTCATCCGCAACGCCCTCCCGCAGCCTGCAATTTGATTTCGACAACCACGACGACATTTTTGCCATTATTGAGCGGCTGGATTATCTGCAACAGCGCGGCGACATCAGCGCTGCTGAAATTCCCCAGTTGGCGCTGGGACTCAAACTGTTCGGCAAGGTCATGCTGGAAAACCGGGAAAGCGCCCTGTTTGCATCGCTTCATCCCCATTTTATTGAATTTATGCGGGAATTGAAAAAGGGTGTGCCAAAAAGCTGAAGCTGTTGCGTAGCATGAGTGGATGTAGGGGCGGTTCGTGAACCGCCCCTATCCTGCACGATATCTACAATTGGCTTACACCTTCTCCAAGGCCTGATCGAGATCGGCGGTAAGGTCGTCAACGTGTTCGATGCCGATGGAGAGGCGGATCATGTCTTCGGACACACCGGCTTTTTCCAGCTCGGCGGCGGAAAGCTGGCGGTGGGTGGTGCTGGCGGGATGGCAGGCCAGGGTTTTGCAGTCGCCGATGTTTACCAGGCGCGTGATGAGTTCCAGCGCATCCTGGAAGCGTGCGCCGGCTTCGCGTCCGCCTTTGACCCCAAAGTTGAGAATCCCGGAAGCACGCCCACCCAGATATTTTTGCGTCAGGGCGTAATCCTTGTGCTCAGGCAGGCCGGCGTAATTTACCCAACTGACTTTGGCGTGTTTGTTGAGGAAAGTAGCGATTTTGGTCGCGTTTGCGCAAATCCGGTCGACCCGCAGCGGCAGGGTTTCGATGCCCTGCAAAATGAGGAAGGCATTAAAGGGCGAGAGTGCGCCGCCCATATTGCGCAGCGGCACGACGCGGGCGCGACCGATAAAGGCGGCGGAACCGAAGGCTTCGCTGTAATTAACGCCGTGATAAGAAGGGTCAGGTTCATTCAGGCGGCGGAACCGCGCTTTATGGTCGGCCCAAGGGAAATTTCCGGAATCGACGATAATGCCGCCAACGGAATTGCCGTGCCCGCCCAGGTATTTGGTCAGCGAATGCACCACGATATCCGCGCCGTGCTCAAAGGGGCGGCAGAGATAAGGACTGGGGACGGTGTTATCGACGATCAGCGGGATGCCGTGGCGGTGTGCAATACCTGCCAGCACTTCGAAATCGGTAATGTTGCCGAGCGGGTTGCCGATGGATTCGCAGAAAATCGCCTTGGTATTGGCGTCGATCAGGGTTTCAAACTCGCCCGGCGTGCGGTAATCGGCAAAACGCACCTCGACGCCGTATTGCGGCAAGGTGTGGGCAAACAGGTTGTAAGTGCCGCCGTAAAGGGTGGAGGCGGAGACGATGTTATCGCCCGCTTCGGCAATGGTCAGGATGGCATAGGTCGTCGCCGTCATCCCGGAAGACAGCGCCAGCGCGCCCACGCCGCCTTCCAGCGCCGCAATCCGTTTTTCCAGTACGTCGTTGGTCGGATTCATGATCCGGGTGTAAATATTGCCCGGCACTTTGAGGTCAAACAGATCAGCGCCATGCTGGGTGTTGTCAAAAGCATAGGAGGTGGTCTGGTAAATCGGCACCGCGACGGCTTTAGTGGTGGGGTCGGGACTGTAGCCACCGTGGACGGCAAGGGTTTCGAGTTTCATCAATTGTTTCCTTGAAAGTAAAGGTCATTAAGGGCCGACACAATCGGACGACATTAATCCCGGTTCACCGCAAATGCCTGCCACGCCTGACGTGTGGGCATGATTTCCAGCCGGTTGATGTTGATGTGCTCGGGCAAGGTGGCGACGTAGAAAATCTGCTCGGCGATGTCTTCGGCGGACAGTGGCTCGGCGCCTTGGTAGAGACGGTCCGACGCGGCCTGATCGCCACGGGTGCGCACCAGGGTGAATTCGGTTTCGGCCATGCCGGGGGCAATGTCGGTGACGCGCACGCCGGTGCCGAGCAGGTCGCAGCGCAGGTTGTAGCTGAACTGTTTGACGAAGGCTTTGCTTGCGCCATAGACGTGGCCGCCAGGGTAAGGCCACTGCCCGGCGACCGAGCCGAGATTGATGATGCTGGCGCCGCGCCCGGTGGCGAGCAGCGCGGGGAGCAAGGCGTGGGTGACGTTGACCAGGCCGGTGATGTTGGTGTCGATCATGGTGTGCCAGTCTTCCAGCGCCACCGCCTGTGCGGGCTGCGGCGCCAGCGCCAGACCGGCGTTGTTGACCAGGGTGTGCAGGGTGCGGAACGCTGCGGGCAAGTCGGCGACCACTTTTTTGACCGCATCGGCATCACGCACGTCGAGCACGGCGATGTGTACCGGCGCCAACGCGGAAAGCTCGGCCTGCAAGGCTTGCAGACGCTCGAAGCGCCGCCCGGTGAGTGCAAGCGACCAGCCTGCGGCGGCAAAACGGCGCGCTGCGGCGCGGCCAAAACCGGAGGTGGCTCCGGTGATGAAAACGGTGTTGCTCATTCAAACTCCCTACGGTTAGTGCTGCATGCCCCAACGCCACACGGTCAGGCGCTCCAGCATTCTGAATACCAGACCTTCAACCAGCAAGCCAATCAGAATCACTACGACCAGCCCCGCAAACACGCGGTCGGTATATAGCTCGTTGCGATTGACGAAAATATACCAGCCCAGACCGCCTTGCCCGGAAGAGGTGCCGAACACCAGCTCGGCGGCAATCAGCGTGCGCCAGGCAAATGCCCAGCCAACCTTGAGCCCGGCGATGATCGACGGCAGCGCGGCGGGAATCAGGATCAGGGTCACAAAGCGCAAACCGCGCAGACCGTAATTGCGCCCTACCATGCGCAAGGTCGGCGGCACACCGAGAAAGCCGGTGCTGGTATTGAGCGCCAGCGTCCACAGCACGGAATGCACCAGCACCAGAATCAGGCTGCGCTCCCCCAGGCCGAACCACAGCAGCGCCAGCGGCAGCAAGGCGATGGCGGGCAAGGGGTTGAACATCGCGCACAAACATCCCAGCAGATCACGCCCCAGGCGGCTGGACACCGCCACCGAAGTCAGGACGAGGGCCAGCGCGACGCCGATGCAGTAGGCCTTGACCAGCACCACCAGCGACACCCCGACCCGCTGCAACAGCTCGCCACTCGCCATACCGTCGATGAGGGCCTGCGCGGTCTGGAGAAAACCGGGCAGGAGCAGTTCGTTGTTCTGCCAGCGCGCCGCGATCTCCCAACTGATTGCCAGCACCACCAACATCAGCAGACGGCGCACGCCATCCCGTTGCCACAGACGCACATGCCACGGCAAAATCCGCGCCACCGCAGCGGGAGGCGGCGACTGGTGTGCAATGCTTTGCACAACACTCATGCCGCACGCAGGCTGTTCAAGGTGCGCGCCAACCAGCTACCACCCTCGCCGCGACTGCCGTCCGCCTCGAACGCCAGCGCAGACTGCGCCGCCTGGGGTACGGTTTCGTCCGCCGCAGGCGGTTCAGGGACAGGCTCAAACGCGGGATTGTCGTCAGAGAGCAGGCCGTGCAGGCGCTGCACCGCTTGCTGAAAATCTGCACTGCCCGGACTGTCGAAGCCGAACGCCGCGCTGTCGATTTCGGCTCGCACCCGCCCCGGATGTGGCGACAGCAGCAGGACACGATTGCCCAGGATCAAGGCCTCTTCAATCGAATGGGTGACGAACAGCAGCGTAAAGCGCACTTCTTCCCACAAATTGAGCAGTTCTTCCTGCATCCGACGCCGGGTCAGGGCATCGAGCGCGGCAAAAGGTTCGTCCATCAGCATGATGCGTGGCTGCATCGCCAGCGCCCGCGCAATCGCCACCCGCGCCTTCATCCCGCCGGAGAGGGTATGCGGGTAGGAATTGGCGAACACCGACAACCCCACCTTGGCCAGATAGTGATCGGCCCGCGCTTCGGCTTCGCGCCACTTAACCCGGCGTCCGGCCAGCAAGGGGAAGACGACGTTCTGGCGCACGGTTTTCCACGCCAGCAACTGGTCGAACTCCTGAAACACCACCATGCGCTCCGGCCCCGGCCCGGTCACTTCGGCGCCGTCGAGCCGGATACCGCCCGAAGTCGGCGACAGAAAGCCCGCAACCGCTTTGAGCAGCGTTGATTTGCCACAGCCCGAAGGCCCGAGCAGCACGAAACGATCTGCCGGAGCGATCTCGAAGCTCACCTCGTGGGTGGCGCGCAATACCGCCTGCCGGGTGCGATATTCAAGATTGACCGCGTCCACCTCCAGCAGGGGTGGAACGGCGGGGGCGGAAGTGCGCAAAAAAGGCGGGGGCGAAGAATCTGCATCAATACGTGTATCAATACGTGCATCCATGCGCTCAGCTTCCCTGGCCCAGCAGCGGATCGACAAAGAAATAGTCTTGCCACGACGCGGGTTTGTTTTTCAACACCCCGACGCGATGGAGAAATTCCGCCAGCGGGTAGGTATTGGTGGGCGACAGGGTGAATTGATACTGCGGATTTTCGAGCAGCTTGAGCAAGTCTTCCTTGCTGATCTTGGCCTTGTTGACCCGAACGTAGATCTCGGCTGCGGCGGCTTTGTTATTGCGGGCAAAATTGGCCGCTTCGTCCAGTGCTGCCAGAAAGGCGTGGTAGGTTTTGGGATTTTCGTTGCGGAATTTTTCCGTACTGTAGAGCACGGTCGGTGAATTCGGCCCGAACAATTCATAAGTGTCGAGCACAATGTGGGCATTGGGATTGCCCTTCAATTCCTCTTCCTGAAACGGCGGATTGCCGAAATGCGCGGAAAGCTCGGTGCCCCCGCTAATGATTGCCGCTGCGGCTTCCGGGTGTGGCACCGCGACCGTGTACGGGTCGAGACGGTTGAACTGCGCATCACCCCACAATTTGGCCGAGGCGTAATGCAGGAAGCGCGACTGAATCGAAACTCCCACCGCAGGCAGGGCAATACGATCCTGAGCGGTGAAATCGGCAATGGTCTTGACCTTGGGATTATTGCTCACCAGATAATAGGGAAAATTGCCCAGCGAAGCCACGCCGCGAACATTCTGCTTGTCTTTGGTGCGATCCCACACGGTAAATAGTGGCCCGATCCCCGCGCCCGCGATATCCACCGCGCCCGACAGCAAGGCGTCGTTGACCGCCGCCCCGCCGGAGAGTTTTTGCCACTCGACCTTGATATCCAGCCCTGCGGCCTTGCCGTGTTTCTCGATCAACTGCTGATCACGCACTACATTGAGCAGCAAATAGACAATGCCAAACTGCTCGACGATGCGAATCTCGCCTTCAGCCGCTCGCGCCCACCCCGGCAATGCGCTCATCAACAAACCGAAACTGACCATGACGGTCGTAATACGCAAACCCAGCTTTCGTCCCAGGCGACGCCAGAATAGGCGCCGCTTAACGGAAATATCCTGTTCAGCCATGAAAAGCGTCCTCAATATAAAAAGCATCAGACTGCTGCCTCACCCGCAATCGTGGTGCGGTGCAGGCGGCGGCGAAATTGCTTCGGGGTTCCGGTCGCCAGATGAATCAGGGAACGGTTATCCCAGAACAGCAGGTCATTTTCCTGCCAGCGATGGCGATAAATAAACTCGGGGCGCACGCTGTGCTCGAACAGTTCGTCGAGCAGTTGCCGACTCTCTTCATCGGGCAAATCGACAATATGGGTGGTGAAATTCGCATTGACGAACAGCCCCTTGCGCCCGGTTTCGGGATGGTGACGCACGACCGGATGTACGACGGACTCGACTTTGGCCAGTTGCGCCTCGGACAAAACCGGTCGCACCACGCCTTTGAACACTTCGGGTTCTTCGGCATAGCGCGAGGTATAGGAATGCACCGCACGCAGCCCTTCGAGCCTGCGTTGCAAGACGCCGGGCAAGGTGTCATAAGCCTGCTGCTGGCTGGCAAACAGGGTATCCCCGCCCTCTTGCGGCAATTCCTGCGCATACAGGATGGCGCCCAGGCTGGGAGGTGAGACGTAGGAGAGATCGGAATGCCAGAACTTGCCCGCATCGGCCAGACCAACCGGGCGGCCATTTTCAACGATATTGGAAATGACAAAAATTTCCGGATGACCGGGAAGCTGGAACTGGTGCAGCACATGCACCAGCAAATCCCCCCACAAGCGGCTGAAGGCAATATGCTGCGCCGGGGTGAGGTGCTGATCACGAAAGATCAGCAAGCCGTAGTCGAGGTAAGCCTGATGCAGACGGTCAAAATCACCGCCGGAGAGCGGGCGACCGACATCGATCCCGAGCACTTCCGCTCCCAGCGGCGCGCCCGCCAACGGACGAATATCAAACGATTGCAAAGAAATTTCCTGCTGGGCAACGGCTGCAGATGCTGACATGAGAACCTCCCTTGTGAGATATCTCGGGCCAGTCTAGATGAACGAAAAGCGGGCGATAAATAACTTTTTACGGATAGGTTATTTGCGGTTTACTTCATTTGTATATTCTGCGCCCATGCACATCCGGCATAAAAACTGCAACCCGGACACTCACTCATCCAGATGTTTCAGCAATTGCGGGAGCGCGCGGTGCAGGTAATACACCATCGACCACAAGGTCAGCACGGCAGCGACGTAAATCAGAATGTTGCCGATGAGGGGCACATTGATCGACAGCAGCGGCGCACCAAAGAGCAGCATCGGAATCGCGATCATTTGCGCGGCGGTCTTGAGCTTGCCGACATAGGCCACGGCCACGCTCGCCGACTCGCCGACGCGCGCCATCCACTCGCGCAAGGCCGAAATGGTGATCTCGCGCCCGATGATGATGACCGCGACCAGCGCATCGAGGCGGCCAAGCTGCACCAGCACGATCAGCGCGGCGGCCACCATCAGCTTGTCGGCCACGGGGTCGAGAAAAGCGCCAAAAGCTGAAGTCTGGTTGAGGGCGCGGGCAAGGTAGCCGTCGAACCAGTCGGTGACGGCGGCGGCGATGAAGAACACCGTCGCCAGCAGATTTTTCATCGCCTCGCCACACCAGGCGTCAGGCAGATAAAACACGCCGATGAAGACGGGGATCAGGGCGATGCGCCCCCAGGTCAATGCGTTCGGAAGATTGAGCTTGTTCGCCATGTTTCCAGCTTCTCAGTGCAGGCCAGAGTATATCTGTTCCGCCAGCTTGCGACTGACGCCATCGACCCGGCACAAATCCTCGACCGTGGCATTCCTCACCCCGTCCAGACCACCGAATGTGGCGAGCAGATTGCGCCGCCGCGCCGGGCCGACGCCGGGGATGTCCTCCAGTTTCGAGCTGAGGCGCGCCTTGCCCCGGCGGGCGCGATGGCCGGTAATGGCGAAACGGTGCGCCTCATCGCGGATTTCGATCACCAGATGCAGCGCCGGCGAATGTCCGCCCAAGGCCATCCCTTCGCTGCCATCGGGGAAGATCAAGGTCTCCAGTCCGGCCTTTCTGCCCTCGCCCTTGGCGACGCCCACCATGTTGATCGACGCCAGCCCGACTTCGCCCAGCATTGCGGCGGCGGCACTCACCTGCCCACGACCGCCGTCGATCAGGATCAGGTCGGGGCGCACACCCTCACCGGCGGCGACTTTGCCGTAACGCCGCTCCAGGGCCTGACGCATGGCGGCGAAATCGTCCCCCGGGGTGATGCCGGAGATGTTGTAGCGGCGATATTCACTCTTTTTCATCGCCCCATCGACGCACACCACGCAGGAAGCGACCGTCGCCTCACCCATGGTGTGGCTGATATCGAAGCATTCGATGCGTGCGGGCAGTTCGGCCAGATCCAGCGCCTCACGCAGGGCTTGCAGCCGTTCGCCGATGCGTCCGGCGTCGCGCGAGCGGGCTTCAATCGCCAGATGGGCGTTCTTCTCCGCCATTTCCATCCACGCTTTCTCGGCCACATGACGGGGGAGCACCACCGCCGGGGTTTGCGCCATGATCTCGCCCAGCACCTCGCGTACCGGCTCGATCTCGTGCGCGACCAGGATGCGCGTGGGGGCCGGATGTTCGGCGTAATGTTGCTCGACAAACGCCAGCAGGCCATCCCGGGCATCGACCACGCTGGCGCCGGAAGGAAACTGCGGACGGTCGCCCAGATGACGCCCGCCTCTCACCATGGCGATATTGATGCACACCCATCCCCCCGCTTCCACGGCGGCGATGATGTCGACGTCCTCGTCCTTGCGGCTATCGACAAACTGGCGATGCAGCACCGCCTGCAACACCCGCACCTGATCGCGGCAGGCGGCGGCGGCTTCAAACGCCAGCTTTTCGGCGGCGGCCTGCATTTTTGCGCTGAGATCGTCGATGACCTCGTTGGCCTGACCGTCGAGAAAACGGCTCGCCAGCCTGACATCGTGCCGATACGCCTCGGCATCAATCTGCCCGACACAGGGTGCGCTGCAACGCTTGATCTGATGGAGCAGGCAGGCACGCGAACGGTTCTGGAACGCGCTGTTTTCGCAGGTGCGGAGCTGGAAAGTCTTCTGTAGCAGATGGATGCTCTCGCGCACCGCATAAACATTGGGAAAAGGCCCGAAATAACGCGCCCCCCGGGTAAAAGCGCCACGATGATAAGCCAGGCGCGGAAACTCATCGGCGGACAGCTCGATATGGGGATAAGTCTTGTCGTCACGAAACAGGATGTTGTAGCGTGGGGCAAGGCTTTTAATCAGGTTGTTCTCAAGAATCAGCGCCTCGGCTTCGGAGCGCGTCGGCGTGATATCGACGCGCTCGATCTGCGCCACCATCATGGCGATGCGCGGACTCGACAGGGTTTTCTGAAAATAGCTCGATACGCGGCGCTTGAGGTTTTTGGCCTTGCCGACATAGAGCACCCGCTCGCCCTCACCGATCATGCGATAAACGCCCGGCTCCTCGGGGACATTACGCAAAAAGGCGCGAGAGTCAAACAAGGGAACTGAGGACGAAACCGGGGACGCAGGTTCGGCCACGGACGCAGGTTCACGGCTCATGTGCTACTCGTAGCCAATCGCACGCAGAGGCGGTTGATGCGGCAATTCGCCTTTCGCCTTGGGTTTCCACAACTGCCGCACCAGTTGCTCATAGTCTTTCCCCGCGTCGAGTTCAGCGGGTAGCAATTTGACATAGCCGCCATAGCCCGATCTGGTAAAAAATGCTTCTCCCGCCGGGGTATCAGGAAAAGCAAGTAAAGCAGCGCTAATTTGTTCGAGCAGATCCTCACCCAGATTCCGATGCGCAAGCGTCGCCATCGTCGGCAAACGCACCCCGCCCGCATCAATCATGCGAAAGCGGATGCGCGTTTCAGCGTCCAGTTGCAGCCAGACCGGGCGGGCAATAACGGCTGCATCGATCCGGTCATGATCAACCGCGAAAATGCCGGCCATGTGCGAAGGCTGTTCACTCAGCGCATAATCCACGTCGACTTTCATTCCGGTCGACTCCAACCATTGCAAGCCCGCAATGTGAAAAAGCGAAAGCCGGTCGGGAAGACCGATGCGACGACCACGCAGGTCTTTGACGCTACGAATATCGCTATCCTGTTTCACCACGAGCATGAGGTAAAACGGATTTTTGTAGCGCACCAGGGGCACAAAACCCTCTTCCATCATCATCGGCAAAAAATGCACCGTGGTAATCACCATATCAAAATCCCCGGCGAGCGCATCGTCGAGAAAATGTTCATGGTCTTTCGAGGTATAAATCATGACCTTGCGCCCGAGCACGCGCGTCAGATGATCGCGCAGAGGCTGATGAACCCGCAGCAACGTGGAGGTAGACGCGAATGGCGCAATGCCCAGGCGCAAACCCCGGACATCATCGGCAGGCACGGATTGCGGGGCGTCATCCTGTGCGGAGGCAGGCAACTGGGCGGACAACTGAGCGGACACATGAGCGGGCAAGACAAAGCCACACCACAAGGCCAGCCAGATCGCACATGATCGCCGGCTCATCGTCAATCACTCGAGTGAGGCGGTTGATGGCGTGTTGTTCCGTGCGCTTTGGGCGTCCACAACTGCCGCACCAACGGCTCATAGGCTTTCCCCGCATCGAGATCCGCCGGGGTCGACGCCACATAACCGCCATAGCCCGAGTGAGTGAAAAATGCCTGTCCTTCCGGGCTGTCGGGAAAGGCGAGCAAGGCAAGGCGAATCTTCTCGACCAGCTCATTCCCCAGCTTGCGGTGCACAAGTGTTCTCATCGTCGGCAGACTGGTTCCGTCAGCATCAATCAGGCGAAAGCGTTCGCGCATTTCGGTTTCAAGTTGCAACCAGACCGGACGCCCGATCACGGCAACATCAATGCGATCCTGATCAACCGCGAGAATGCAGGCCATGTGCGACTGCTGCTCGTCCACGGAATAATCCACCTCTGCTTTCATTCCGGTCGTGCCCAACCATTTCAAGCCCGCAATGTGAAAAAGCGAAAGCCGGTCGGGAAGACCGATGCGACGACCACGCAGGTCTTTGACGCTACGAATATCACTACCCTGTTTCACCACGAGCATGAGGTGAAACGGATTTTTGTAGCGCACCAGGGGCACAAAACCCTCTTCCATCATCATCGGCAGAAAATGCGCTGTGGTAATGACCAGATCAAAATCCCCGGCGAGCGCATCATCGAGAAAATGCTCATGGTCTATCGAGGTATAAATCATGACCTTGCGCCCGAGCGCGCGCGTCAGATGATCGCGCAGAGGCTGATGAACCCGCAGCAGCGTGGCGGTAGACGAGAACGGCGCAATACCCAGGCGCAAAACACTGGCATCGGCAGCGGGTGCGTGGGGGACATTATCCTGTGCGTGTACAGGCAAATGAGCAGGCAAAATCAGGCCGCATAAAAGGGCCCACCCAATCGCAACCAGGCAGCGCCTGTTCATCATTTTCAATCCCGTTGAAGCCTGCGAAAACCCGATTATAAATCATCGGCACACTATCGGCCCCTTCACATTGACCTGTTCAGTTGCCAACTCAGTTACCAGCTCAGTTGCCAACCCTCGCCGCCGTCATCGAGGTCTCGTCCGCCTCGCCCAAAGCCCCAAGCGCTGCCACCCGCTCGCGCGCCAGCACATACGGGGCATGCAGCTCAAGGGCAAACACATCTTCCAGCCACGATGGCCGGGGTTTATGCCGGGCCAACGCCGCCACCCGCGCCGCGCTGGCCTCATCGACCGCCGCCACCCCGCGCTGGAGCAAGTCATCGACCAGCTCGGGATGATTGCACACCAGCAACATATCGCAGCCCGCGGCAACGGCAGCCCCTACCCTGGCGACGATGTCGCCCGCAGACCGGGCGCCCGCCATATTGAGATCATCGCTGAAAATGACCCCCTTGAAGCCGAGGCGCGTGCGCAGCACCTCGCGCAGCCAGAAGGGCGAAAATCCTGCAGGCTGCGCCGCGCCTGATGTCTCTACCCAGACCCCGGAATAAACCACATGGGCCGGCATCACGCCCCCCAACTGGCGCAGCAGACGGTGGCGATACGGCACCAGATCTGCCGCCCACAGGCTGGCGTAATCACGCTCATCGACCGGCAGCGCGTGGTGGGAATCGGCCTCGACCCAGCCATGGCCGGGGAAGTGCTTGCCTACTCCCTGCATCCCGACCTCGGCCATCCCGGCCAGCACGGCCTGGGCAAGCGCCGCGACCGTCGCCGGGTCGTGGTGCAAGGCCCGGCTGCCGATCGCCGTACTGCGGCCATAATCGAGATCGAGCACCGGGGCAAAACTGAGATCGACGCCATGCGCGATCAGTTCGGAAGCCAGCACGAACCCGGTGGCCTGGGCTGCCGTCAGCGCGGCAACATGGTCATCCTGCCATCGCGCGCCCAGGGTACGCATGGACGGCAGGTTGGTGAAGCCATCGCCGCGAAAACGTTGCACCCGCCCGCCTTCATGGTCTGCGGCGATGATGAGCGATGGGGTGCGCAAGGCGTGGATTCCGGCAGTCAGCGCCGCCAGTTGGGCGGAGTCACGCCAGTTGCGCGCAAAAAGAATCACGCCGCCTACCCGCGGATCCAGCAGCCGCGCCCGATCTGCGGCGGTAAGCTCAGTCCCCGCGACATCGATCATCAGCGCCCCACGCGGGAGCTTGAGCGGCACCGTGTTCGCGCTCATCGCGCCTGCTCGATTACGGCAAAGGCGACGACGTAATCCTGTTCGTCGGTCAGGCTGAGGTGAGCGGACAAGCCCTGCTCTGCCAGATGGGCAGCAAGGCGGGTGTCGCAGGCGAAAACCGGTTTGCCCCGTGCGTCGTGGAGCACCGCCAGGGCGCGCAAGGTGGCCGGCTCGGCCACCCCCGTGCCCAGCGCCTTGCCGAAAGCCTCTTTGGCCGCAAGACGTTTGGCGACAAAACGCGCCGGGTCACGGCTGGCGCGCCAGTCCGCGTGTTCACTTTCGGCCAGTACCCGTAGCGCAAAGCGATCACCATGACGCACCAGTGCACTGCGCAAACGGTCAATACTGACGATGTCCGTGCCAATGCCAAAAATCATCGTGCGTCGCCCAGGCTCATACCGCCTCGCGCATCAGCCGTTTCATTTCGGCCACGGCGGCGCGAAAACCGACGAAAAGCGCCCGGCTGACGATGGCGTGACCGATATGCAACGCGTGGACGCCCAGCAAACGGGCAATGGGTTGGACGTTGTAATAATTGAGCGCATGCCCGGCATTGAAACGCATCCCCGCCGCCCGCACTGCCGCACCGACCACACGGATTTTATTGACCTCCGCTCTCACCAGCGTGTTGTCGACATCGCGCCCGTTCTGGTGGAAAACCTGTGCATAAGGCCCGGTGTGAATTTCACACACCTTGGCCCCGATCCGCGTCGCGGCGTCGATCTGGGACAGTTCCGCGTCAATGAACACGCTGGTGATAATGCCCGCATCGCCCAGGCGCATCACCACGTCCTTGAGCCTCTTTTCCTGGGCCACGATGTCGAGACCACCTTCAGTGGTAATTTCTTCCCGCCCTTCAGGCACCAACATCGCCATCTCGGGCTTCACCCGTAGCGCGATATCGACCAGCTCGTCCGTCGCCCCCATTTCCAGATTGAGTTTGACCTGGGTCAGCTCACGCAAGCGGCGCAAGTCTTCGTCATGAATATGGCGACGATCCTCACGCAAATGCACGGTAATGCCATCAGCACCGCCAAGATGGGCTTCTACCGCCGCCCACACCGGATCCGGTTCCCAGGTGCGACGAGCCTGGCGCAAGGTGGCGACATGGTCGATATTGACTCCAAGTTCAATCACAGTTCTTGTAACTCCTCGAAAACCCGGCGGGAATGCAAAATCTGCCCTCCCAAGGTATGGTTAATCAGCACCCGCAGCAGGCGTTTGGCCTCAACCAGCGTCGCACCACGGGAAAAATCACCCGCGCCCAGATCCAGCAAACTCTGGCCACCAATGGCAATGCCATCGTCGTGACGGTCATCCCTCCCGACGCCACAAGGCCGGGGGCCATGCTCAATTATATAGAGGTAACGTGTCTCAGGCTGCAGTGGCCGCCCGCTGATATCGGCATCCAGCATCACGGCATAGCCAAGTTCCCTGAGCAAGGCGAGCTCAAAACGGCGCAGCAAGACCGGCAGATTTTCCCCGCGCGCCAGCGCCATCATCGTCGTTGCATAAACATCGAACAGGGCCTGATGCGCGTCCTCACGGGCGGTCAGGCGCAAAATCAGCTCATTCAGATAATAGGCACACAGCAGCGCGTGCCCCTGCAGCAGCGGCTGCCCTCCCCGCCACTCTGCACGCAACAGATTTTTGACCTCGCCGCTCCCCGACCAGTCGAGAATCAAGGGCTGAAACGCCATCAAGACCCCGCGCAAGGCCGAGGTCGGACGCCGCGCCCCCTTGGCGGCGAGGGCGATCTTGCCGTAATCACGGGTAAACACCTCGACGATCAGGCTGGTCTCCCGCCAGGGCAGGCTATGCAGCAACCAGGCTGGCGCAGCGGAAACCTTCTGCCTGACGCTCACGGCTGGCGGACTTATTCGTAACCCAGACTTTTCAGGGCGCGCTCGTCATCGGCCCAGCCACTTCTGACCTTGACCCAGACTTCGAGGAACACCTTGCCATCGAACAGCTTTTCCAGCTCGACCCGGGCCTCACTCGATACCCGTTTGAGCTTGTCGCCGCCCTTGCCGATGACGATGCTCTTGTGCGCGGCCTTGTCAACGATGATTGCGGCATGAATGCGGCGCAACTGCCCTTCAGTCTCGAAGCATTCGATCTCCACCGCAATGCCGTAGGGCAGCTCGTCCCCGAGCAGGCGAAAAAGCTTTTCACGCAGGAATTCGGCGGCGAGAAAACGCTCACTGCGATCGGTGACTTCGTCCTCTTCGAACAAGGGCGCGCCTGCCGGCAACAGGAAAACCGTCGCATCGATCAATACCGTGCAATTTTTCCCCCGTTCGGCTGACACCGGCACGATCTCGACAAAATCGCGCAAACCGCGCAGTTTGTCGATGAAAGGCAGCAACTGGCTTTTGTCGGCCAGTTGGTCGGTCTTGTTGATCACCAGCACCACCCGGGCATCTTCAGGGAGGACACTCAACACCTTGCGATCTTCGTCGCCAAAGCGCCCGGCCTCGACCACGAAAAACACCAGATCGACATCTGCCAGCGCCTGGGAGACCGTGCGATTCATCGCCCGGTTGAGCGCGTTGCGGTAACGGGTCTGGAAACCGGGCGTATCCACGAACACGAACTGGGCCAGGTTCGTGGTCAGGATGCCGGTCACCCGGTGGCGGGTGGTCTGTGCCTTGCTCGATACGATGCTGATCTTCTGTCCGACCAGCCGGTTGAGCAGGGTTGATTTCCCCACATTGGGCCGCCCGACGATGGCGACAAACCCGCAACGAAAGAGGGAACGCTGCTCAAGCTCGCTCATGTTTCTCCAACTGCCTCATTTTTCCACGCCGTCCAACTGCGCCAGCGCCAGCTCCGCCGAACGCTGTTCGGCTGCACGCCGGCTGCTGCCCCGCCCGACCGTGCGCACGGAAAATTTGGGTACTTCGCAAGCGACCTCAAACTCCTGGGCATGCGCTTCACCCAGCACCTGGGTCATGGTGTAGGTCGGCAGCGCGACCCTGCGTCCCTGTAACCACTCCTGCAAGGCGGTTTTGGGGTCTTTGCCCGGCGCGTTGGAATCAATCTTCGCCAGCAAGGGCTCAAACAAACGCTCGATCACCGTGCGCGCAGCATCGAACCCTGCGTCCAGGAAAACCGCAGCGATGATCGCTTCGATCGCATCGGCCAGAATGGACGGACGGCGGCTGCCGCCCGAACGCACCTCGCCCTCCCCCACACGGTGAAGCCTTCGGATCTGGTGATCCGCAGGGAAGGTGGGCGCACGGTGATCAGGGTGGAGTGGGAGCGCAAGGTGCCCTTGGTCAGCAACGTCAGCCTGCTCTTCGATTTCGTGGCTGAT
>BNUB01000038.1 GCA_025997045.1 Betaproteobacteria bacterium | reverse complement strand
ACAGTATCTACGGTCGTGTATTTTGTCACCGGGTTAATACCTTGTCGCCCGCTTCCTCTCACGGCCACGGATACTCGGCAACCGGCAAGCCTTGGGCCGTCAGTTGCCTGGCGATGTCGCGGCGCAGAACCACGATATCGGCGACCGGGATGGCACGGCGGGCGTCGACTTCCGCTGCGGTGAAGCTTGGTACGGCGACGGCGGGGTCGCCCCAACGGGCGACGATGTAGTTCATGACCTCTGCGATCTCCCGGTTGTCGAGGCCGGTGCTGACCACGCCCGGAACATGCATGACGTAGGTGCGCCCGGTGTCGTCGCTGGCAAAGGAGCTGATCAGGCCGGGAAAGGCGGGGATACCGCCCATCTTTGAGCCGGTGCCGTCCGCGCCGTGACAGCCGGAACAGCGCAATAGATAGTTGACGTGGGGCGACAGCGTATTGCTTTCTGCCGCCGCCGCCGCACTGTGCACCAATAGAAGGCTAATTGCCAGTTTGCACCACGACCGCCACTTGTTCATTTCCAGTTTCTCCTTGACGCAATGCCAGCAGTTTGGTGTGCGCGACCGGCATCTGTTTTTTGGCTTCAATCAGTTCGGCGGGAACGATGGCGGAGTGTCCGTTGAGTTCCTTGAGCACGTAGGTGGAGACTGCGGCCAGCTCCGCGCTGGAGAGGTGCGTTTGCGGCGGCATGACCATGCCACGATAGCTTTGACCTTCAACGCTGATTTTGCCGCTCATGCCGCTGGTGACGACCCCGGAGATATAGTCCGGCGCGGATGAACCCAGTTTGCTCCAAAGCTCCGTGTTTCTGAGTGGCGGCGCCAGGCCGTCAATACCTTCTGCGCTAGCGCCGTGACAGCTTGCACAATTATTCAAGAAGACTGCTGCACCGTTTTCATCTGCCTGGGCAAACCGGGTGGATGAAATTCCGGCGATAAGCAACATCGCCATGCAGGCTCTTGATGCGGGAGGAAATTTCTTGCTCATCAGCAACTCCGGTGTTGATTGGTAGGCCATCATGAGGCGTGCGCACGATCACCTTTATTCATCCGCGACGCCGACCAGAACAGCCACTGTGCAGTGATAGCCTTTATTGGTATTGGCCATACACCAATTGATGTCATTGTGCAGACCCATGCGATAGCCGGGGCGCTCTCTCTCATTGCCGAAGCAGAAGGTGGCGGAATTCATTTCGACTTTTCCGCAACAGTCGTTGTAGGAAACAAGATAGTCTTTGCCATCATTGGGATTGTGGCAGGTTCCGACCCAGGCGACTTTTGATGCGTCCGAGCCGGGGGGGCAGGAGCTCATCGAGCCGCCCGATGAATTGCACAGATTGCCATCCAGTGCGCAATAACGCCAGTAATCACATGCATTGACATCGCCATCGGCGCCCGCCTCGGCAGCTTGTGCACTGGAATAGCTGCGGTTAAAAGGCAATACCGGCGCGACGACCGTGCCGACGAGGACGGCGCCGAGTTTGGTCAGCATGCTGCGGCGACCATGCAGACGCGCCGCCATTCGGGCACCATTCTCGACAGATTTGTCGAGGCGGTGCAGCAGAAGATCGAGTGGGTTTTTCATGGTAGAGAACTCCTGTATTGAGCCGTTTCAAGCGGGTTGCATGGCGCGGGCGAGATCCTGAATCGAGGCGAATCCCGTCTCCGCCGCCGCGAACAGACTTTCAAGCTGCTCCCGGCTATTGATGAGGCCCTTGGATTTCACCGTGCCTTCATGGTCGATCAGTACGGCGAAAGGCAGTTTGGAGACGCGATAGACCACGCCCAAATCCTGGGAAACGACATAGGGCAACCCGTTCAGGTCGGCGCTGCCGATGAACGCCTGATGCCGCGCCACGTCGCCGTCGCTGGCCAGAATGACATCCATCTTTTCGCTGGCGCGGATGGATTTCAGCACCGGCAGCAGTTTTTTGCAGATGGGGCAGGTAGGCGACAGAAAGAAAATCAGGCTGCTTCTGGCCTGCGGATGCGCGCCGCCGATATAAACTTCACCACCGGTAAGGCTGGGCAGGGTGAAGGAGGGCGCGGCTTCACCGACTTTGGGGCCGGAATCGTTGATCATGGCGCCAATCGGGGAGACGCGCTCGAATAAAACGCCGACCTGCCGGGCGAGGGCGAATACGACGACAGCCAGTGCCAGAACGATAATGCTCAAGGCCGCAAGGATAAAATAAATCAGGATGTCCATCATGATTCCTTGTTAGTCCTGTTGTGCCGGTTTTTGTGCGGTCAAATCGACATGCACCGCATTGGCAAGCAGCAGATCAATGATGTTGTACACAAACCAGAGCAATAAGCCGGTGCTTATGGCCGCCACCACATTACCGGCACTTAGCGGCCCGGTTCCAGCGCCGAGGGCGGGCAGCGCCACGAGGAGCACCAGCAGCAGATTACGCACGACCAGCGCCCAGGAAATCACCTGTCCCGCGCCGCCACAACCGCAGGCGATGCGGCGATGGTCGCGCCTCAGGTTGATGCTCATCGCCGCTGCATACAGCGACAGCAGCCCGACCGCCAGCATGATCCCCAACGACGTGGCGCCGTGATGGAGCAGCAGCGCCACGAGCAGGATTTCCACGCCGACAATCAGTTTTGCCGCCAGCGGCGCGAGGCTTTCCGGCAGCAGACGATAGTCGGCGAGGAAGCCGGTAAAGCGGGCGAAATCCATGAGCTTGTGACGTGCGGCATTGATGAACAGCAGCAGCAGAAAGACGGTAAAACTCAAGCCGGCGGTGTGCATGAATTCCTCAGCCATGCTTATTCTCCGATGACGGCAAATACCGCAAAGCTGCCCATGCCTTCGCGGGTTTTGGTCAGTTTGGCGGCGAACTTCGCTTCTGGATCAACCTCGTAGCGGGTCAGCGAGCCTTTATCTTCGTTGAGACCGAAGAGGACGGGGATTTTCCCTGAGGTGACGGCAATGGAGATGACCTCTTCAACCGGGGAGCGGTAAAGCACCTTTTGGGTTTTCAGGTTGACGGCCCAGATCTCATGGCCGGGATTTTTATGGCTGCCGTCTTTGGCATCAGGGTGCATGGTGACAAACAAGATGTTATTGGCTGCATTGTAGGCAAACATTTGCACGCCACCCGGTGCCCATTTGCCGTCGATATTCTCTGTGTAATTGAAGTGCTCCACCAGTTTGGGCGTGTCGCCGCTGTCGTTTACGCGGAAAATACGACCGTGATAGGAGAGAAAGAGCAAATCCTTGCCCGCTCGTTCAGCGTGGACAAACAGGGGTTCGGTGTCGGCGTCGAATATCCTGGCGCTGGTGCCGAGGGTGGTGTAGCTGCCGTCAGCCTTGACGCTGAAACTGGTCATGGCGCCATTGCCGCAGATGGCGGTGAATTTGGAGCCTTCCAGCGCCGCGAAGGCGCCCCAACAGCCGGGGATGGGCACTTCACCCAAAACTTTGTTTGCCGCCACATCGACTACCGTGATTGAAGTCGCCGGGGTGGCATTTTGTACAAACAGATATTTGCCATCTCCGGACAATTGAATGGTGCCGACTGAGGGCGCAACCAGCGCCAGTTTTTCCGGAATCTCGACTTCCTGTACGGGCCGCAGCCTGGGTACGTCAAATTTCTGTACGATGGCGTGCATATCGCCGTACATGATGCGACTTTGATAAGCTGAAGCGGTCCAGGCGGTTTTTCTGTCCGGGGAAAAGGTTACATTACCGATCACCCCAAAGCTCATATTGCCTTTGCCCGACAAGTCATCCACCGAATAAACCGCAATCTGGCTGGGCCCTTTCCAGGATTGATCGAGCACGTAGATATTAGGCCCCGGTTTGATCTCGGCTTCAACGGTTAATGTTTCCGGGACAAAATCGGCGGCCTGGACACCGCCTGCAAACAGGATTCCCAGCGTTGTCGTCAGGGCGAGTTTTTTCAAGGGCCTCATCGTTTCAAGCTCCATCATCATTGGTTGTTGCGCCTGTTGCGCACACTTGTGTAATAAGCAAAGCTCATGCCATGCTTATTCCAGATGTTGGATCAGGGCGAAAATCGTATGGCTGCAGGGATTATTACGTCATGGCAAATCTATTGTCATTAGATCAGATCGCACGCTGAAGGTGCGCTGATGCGCCGCATTGCACCAATGGCGTGCGCCTGCGGGCCTTTTTACTGCCCGCGCATGAAAAAGTGATCGAGTTCATTCATGGAGAACTGCGTCCACGTCGGGCGGCCATGATTGCATTGGTCGGCGCGTTCGGTGGATTCCATATCGCGCAGCAGGGCGTTCATTTCCGCTACGGTGAGCTGGCGGTTGGCGCGTACTGCGCCGTGACAGGCCATCGTTGCCAGCAGCTCGTTGCGCCGCCGGGTGATGACCTCGGTCGCGGGGAATTCGCGCAGTTCGGCGAGCAGTTCGCGGATCAGCTCCGCGAGGGGAGCGTGGGCGAGCAGGGCGGGGACGGTGCGCACCACCAGCTCCTGCGGGCCGGCGGCGGCGACTTCAAAGCCCATGCGCGCCAGCACTTCGGTGCAGGATTCCGCCGTTGCCATGTCGACCACGCTCACCGCGAACACCGCCGGAATCAGCAGGCGCTGAATCGCCGGGGTGCCGTCGAGTACGGCTTTCAGCTTCTCGTAGAGGATGCGCTCGTGGGCGGCGTGCATGTCGACCAGCACGAGTCCTCGGGCGTTCTGGGCCAGGATGTAGACCCCGTGCAGTTGGGCGAGCGCGTAGCCGAGCGGAGCGCCGGTTTCGGGTTCGGGCACGGATTGCGAGGAAGGCAAGGATGAGGCCGCGCCGCTCATTGCCGTGTCGGGGCGGGCCTGACGGGTGAAATTGAAATACGACTGCGAGGCGGAATCCATCACCTTCTGGCCCGGATGCGCAGGCGAGGCCGGATAGCGCATCGGGCCGGAGGATGACCAGGATGTTGCCGTGGACGCGGGCGGCGCATCCGCCGTCGCCTCCTGTCGGCCCGCGCCGGATTCGCTGAGGGCGCGCTGTACGGCATGGAACACGAACTGGTGCACGGCCTGGGCTTCACGAAAGCGCACTTCGGTCTTGGCCGGATGCACGTTGACGTCGACCCCGCGCGGGTCGATGTCCAGAAATAGCGCGTAAGCCGGATGGCGGCTGCCGTGGAGGATGTCGGCATAGGCCTGGGAGACAGCGTGGGCGAGCAGCTTGTCGCGCACGAAACGGCCATTGACGAAAAAATATTGAGCGTCGCGGTTGCTGCGGGCATAGGCGGGTTGGCTGGCAAAACCGCTCAGGCTGATCGCGCCCTCAGCCCGGATTTCCCGCGCCGCGGCGAGAAAATCATCCCCCATCAGCGCCGCAATTCGCGCCCGTGCCGTGCCCGTGGGCAAACGGTGGCTGACGCGGCCATTGTGGGTGAACTGCAAGGCAACGCCGGGGTGGGCGAGGGCGATGCGGCGGAACACTTCGTCGCAATGGGCAAACTCGGTCTGGGTAGACTTGAGGAATTTGCGCCGCGCCGGGGTGTTGTAATAGAGATCGGCGACTTCGATCACGGTGCCGCCGTTGAGCGCCGCAGGCACCGGTTCGCGCCCCTCGCTCGTGATCCGCCAGGCGTGCTCCGCGCCCGCCGCGCGACTGGTGAGGGTGGTGCGCGCCACGGCCGCAATCGCCGCCAGGGCTTCGCCACGGAACCCCAGGGTGCCGACCTGTTCGAGGTCGTCGAGACTGGTGATTTTGCTTGTGGCGTGGCGTTCGAGCGCGATGGGTAATTCCGCGCGGTCGATGCCGCAACCATCGTCGGCGACGCGGATGCGCCGCACGCCGCCTTCATCGAGCTGCACATCAATACTCTGCGCCCCCGCATCGAGCGCGTTTTCCAGCACTTCCTTCAGCACCGAAGCGGGGCGGTCAACGACCTCGCCAGCGGCGATCTGGTTGATGAGCAATTCGGGGAGACGGTGGATGGTGGGCATGGCGGAGTTTCAGAGAATCTCCGCCGCATAATCCGCCAGCCGTGAGCGTTCGCCGCGTTGCAGGGTGATATGGCCGGAATGGGCCCAGCCCTTGAAGCGGTCGACGGCGAAGGTGATGCCGGAGGAACCTTCGGTGAGATAGGGGGTGTCGATCTGGGCGATGTTGCCAAGGCAGACGACCTTGGTGCCGGGGCCGGCGCGGGTGATGAGGGTTTTCATCTGCTTGGGGGTGAGGTTCTGCGCCTCGTCGATGATCAGGTATTTCTGGGTGAAAGTGCGCCCGCGCATGAAGTTGAGGCTCTTGATCTTGATCCGGCTGCGCACGATGTCCGCCGCTGTGGCGCGGCCCCATTGGCTGCCCTCGCTGTTGGTGCCGTTGAGGACGTCGAGATTGTCTTCGAGCGCACCCATCCACGGCGCCATTTTTTCCTCTTCGGTGCCGGGCAAAAAGCCGATGTCTTCACCGACGGGCACGGTGACGCGGGTCATGATGATCTCGGTGTAGCGTCGGCTCTCCAGCACCTGGGTCAGCCCGGCGGCGAGGGTGAGCAGGGTTTTGCCGGTGCCGGCCTGGCCGAGCAGGGTGACGAGATCAATTTCCGGATCCATCAACAGGTTGAGGGCGAAATTCTGTTCGCGGTTGCGCGCGGTGATGCCCCAGATGTTGTTCTTGCTGTGGCGGTAGTCGATCAGGGTTTCCAGCACCGCGGTGCGTCCGCTCTGTTCCCGCACCCTGGCTTCAAAGGGCTGTTCGCCTTCCTGATAGACGAATTCATTCAGCAGCAGCCCGGACGCCTGCGGCCCGGTCACGCGCCAGGATGTGTGACCGTCGTGCTTCCACGATTCCATCCCCGCAGCGTGAGATTCCCAGAAATCGGCGGGAAGCTCAAACAGGCCGGTGTAGAGCAGGTCGCTGTCTTCGAGTACCTTGTCATTGAAATAATCCTGCGCCGCCAGCCCCAGCGCCCGGGCCTTGATGCGCATGTTGATGTCTTTCGACACCAGAATCACCGTCCGTCCCGGTTCGCGGCGGGCGAGGTACATGATCACCGACAGGATCTGGTTGTCGCCCTTGGCGGTGGGCAGCGCCGCAGGTAATTCGACGTGGATGGCTTCGGTTTGCAGAAACAGGCGCCCGGTCGCCATCCCGTGCGAGGGGCCGTCAAGGGCAATGCCGCCGTCAATATTGTCAGCGGCGCCCGTCACGATCTCGTCGAGGCTGCGGCTGGTCTGGCGGGCATTGCGGGCGACTTCGGACAAGCCTTTCTTGTTGTTGTCGAGCTCTTCCAGGGTCATGATCGGCACATAAACATCGTGCTCCTCAAAGCGAAACAGGCTCGTGGGGTCGTGCATCAGCACGTTGGTATCGAGGACGAACAGCTTGGTTTGCCGGGGTGTGGCGGCGTGTCTGGTTTTACGGGGCATGGCAGAGACCTTGGGAAGACGTGGAAAACAGGGTGTCCGGTATCAGAGCGTGCGCACAAAGGCGAGCACTTCTGCGGCATGGCCGCTCACTTTCACCCCGCGCCATGCGCGTGCGAGCGTGCCGTCGGCAGCAAACACAAAGGTGCTGCGCTCGATGCCCCGCGCCTGCTTGCCGTACATGTTTTTCAGCTTGATCACGCCAAAGGCTTCGCAGGCGAGCTCGTCGGTATCGGAGATCAGCTCAAACG
This sequence comes from Betaproteobacteria bacterium, assembly GCA_025997045.1. Classification (GTDB taxonomy): domain Bacteria; phylum Pseudomonadota; class Gammaproteobacteria; order Burkholderiales; family Rhodocyclaceae; genus WRNU01. Next base: position 19,541 of record BNUB01000038.1, on the reverse strand, counting down.
GCAACTCAAGCCTGGCCTTGAAACTTTCGTGAGATTTGAGGCTGTCGCGCGAGACACCGTAGATCACCGCGCCAGCGTGGGTGAAATCGGCATGCAGCGCGCCAAAATCGCGCGCTTCGTTGGTGCAGCCGGGGGTGTTGTCCCTGGGGTAGAAATAGATCACCCGCTTTTCCCCCGTCGCGGCGGCGAGGTCGAGCGTGAGCTTGCTGGTTGCGGGAAGGGTGAGCGCGGGCAGGGAGGAGAGGGTGACGTCGGTCATGGGGGAGGGGAGTGAGGGGGGATTGGTCAGCGGCAGGAGTATAGCTTGAACAAAAACGGCGGTATCGCTGCCCAGTCACAAAAAGCGAACCGGACAGCGATACCGCCTCCACAAGCAATGTGACCCAACAGCTTATTCGATGGGAACGCCCGTCAGGAGCGTAGTGACTGTGCAGGAAGCGTCTTCTTTCTTGGGGTGATGCACGTATTCCACACTCAGCACATCTTCCGTTACCTGGAGACGTTTGACAATAATCTCGCCCTCTTCCTTGGTCTCTGAGTCAGCGTAAGTGCCCTTGCCGGTAAAAATGGAACCGGCCTGTTTGAGCTCAAGCTCATTGGCTATGAGCGAACCATAAAGGGGACTGTCACCATACCTTTCATCCAAAGTATACTTACCGTCATCCAAAGCTTTCAATGTGACAGTTCCCACCTTTGATTTAGTCCCGCTGGGTGGAGAGTATGACGGACAACCTGACCACTTGTTGGCAGCCACAATCTTCCAGCTTCCGTCCAAGCTTAAATCCTTCTTGTCGAAGTTAAAGCGTTCAAGCGGGATTGTCCCGGTCTTGATGTCGCTGCCATTATTGTAGCTGTACTCAAAGGCGGCGCTGTTCTCGGAAGAAAAGCTGAGCTTTGCCGTACCTACATTAACAGTCTGAACGTGCTCAGGGTCATACCCATCCCCAGGTTCGTCGCCAGAAGACCGATACAGCGAGCCTAAAAGCACGCCTTTGTCGTCCAACGTACCCGAGAGCTGCAGGAAGCTTGCTTTTCCATTCGCATCGTAGTGATACCAAGCCAGCGCGATCCGGTCGCCCTGTTGCCCAATGTTGAACCCTTGCCCGCTTTGGAGCGGATCCCACCACACATCCTGGTAGTTCGACGCGGCATGCGCGTACACGCCACCGAGGGAAATTGACAACGCGCACACGGTGCGCAGGAACTTCTTCTTCATGTTTACTCCTGACTTGCGATGGACAAAATCTGGACGTGCTCTCCGGCTTGCTTGCGGGTCGGATAGCGCGTCCACAAAAAACGACAAAGGGTCACCAGTGTAGCCCGGTAACTTACTTGTGGCGAACTCCAGCCAACTGTTCATTTATAGTGCATGAACCGCCGCCGTAGGGTTTCAGCACGTAGTCCGCACTCAAGACACCTGCCCCCGTGATCTGGAGATTCTTGACAATCGTCTGTCCCGACTCGCCCGATTCACAGGAATAAGTACCGTTGCCGCTAAAAATGGCTCCTGCCTGCTCAAGGTCGAGTGAATGTTCGCACTTGGCGCCACTCCCACTCAAATTGACCGTCAAGGCATAGTAGTTATTCTGTTTGGATAAGCTGGCAAGCCCATGATCGTCATCACTCCCATTGGGTACAGGGGCTGTTGAACAATCAGTCCAACTGCTCACTGTTGAAACATGGAAGTCGCCGGACAAGCCTAGCGGCGTATGGGTAAAGCGTTGGAGCGGGATCGTTCCGTTCTTGCCTTCGAAATCGTACTCAAAGGTGGCGCTGGTGTCAGAAGAAAAAGTGATCGTTGCCGTACCCGCAACCGAAGGTTGAACGTGAGCAGGGTCATAATTATCACCCGGTGCGTCGCCGTTACTCCGGGACAGACTGCCTGTAGCCACGCCACCACTCAGAGTGCCTGCGAAACTCAGGAAGGTAGGACGGCTGTTTGCATCGTAGTGATACCAGGCAATCACGATCCTGTTGTCCTGTTGTCCGATATTGAACCCCATCCCGCTCTGATCCGGATCCCACCATATATCCTGATAATTCTGCTCGGCCTGCGCAGACATGCCACAAAGGGAGATCGACAAGGCACACAATGCGCCGATGAGCTTCTGCTTCATATTTGCTCCTGACTTGTAATTGATATATCTGGATGTACTTTCCGGCTTGCTTGCGAACCGAATCACACAGCCAACAGGGAAAAACAAAAAGCCCGCTTCCTTGTACGACCCAAGCTGCAACTGCTGCTCATATTGCTCCGGCATCGGCGCGACACAAGGGAGAGGGCATCCTTTAGCACGACGTAATCTACTCATGCTAACGACTGAGGTCAACACTATTTCTGAATTGAAACCGCCCTTCCTGCGCAGGCGGCAACCAGCCGCCGAGATGCTGGTGGATGAGGGCGGCAAGGGCGCTGATCCAGTCCGGGTCGTCGTTGAGGCAGGGGATGTAATGGAACGCTTTGCCGCCGCGGGTGAGAAATGCGTCGCGGCAGAGCAGGGCGATTTCTTCCAGGGTTTCCAGGCAGTCGGCGACGAAGCCGGGGCAGATGACGTCGATCTGCTTGATCCCTGAGCTGGCGAGGGCTTCGATCGTGGGCTGGGTATAGGGCTGGAGCCAGGCGGCTCTGCCGAAGCGGGATTGAAAGGTGATGCGCACCTTGTCGTCGGGCAGCGCCAGCGCCTGCTGGAGCAGGTGGGCGGTTTCCAGACATTCGGCCTGATAGGGGTCGCCGAGTTCTACCATGCGTCGGGGCAGGCCGTGAAAGCTCATGACCAGACACTCGCCCTGACCATGTGCTTCCCAATGCTCACGCACGTGTTTTGCCAGGGCGTTGATATAGCCGGGGTCGGCGCCGAAACTGCGCACAAAACGCAGCTCGGGCTGATTGCGCCAGCGCAACATGGCGCGGGCAACTTCGTCCATCGTGCTGGCGCTGGTGCTGGCGGAAAACTGCGGGTAGAGCGGCACGATCAGGATGCGTCCGCAGCGTGTGCGCAAGGCGTTCAGCACGGTGGCGATGTCGGGTGTGCCGTAGCGCATGGCCCAGGCGACCGTGAGGAGGGGGTCATCGAGCACGGCGTCGACGGCGGTGGCCTGCCACGCGGTGTGTTCCTTGAGCGGCGCGCCTTTGTCCGTCCAGATGCTGGCGTATTTGCGTGCCGATTTCGCCGGACGGGTGGTGAGAATTGCGCCGTGGAGAATCGGCCACCACACAAGTTTCGGTAACTCGATCACCCTGGGGTCGGAGAGAAACTGGCGCAGGAAGGTGCGCAGCGCCGGGCTGGTCGGGGTGGCGGGGGAGCCGAGATTGACCAGCAGGATGCCGGTGTGGGCGCGGGCGTTGGCGGTATGGAGGGGTTCGGGAAGGAAGCGTGGCATCAGGAATGACTGGACAGGGCGCTGGAGAGCAGCCGCGCGGTAATGTCGACGATAGGGATGACGCGGTCGTAGGCCATGCGCGTTGGCCCGATGACGCCCACCGAACCGACGAGTTGTCCGTCGACTTCGTAGGGCGCGGTGATCACGCTACAGCCATCGAGTTCGTTGATTCCGGATTCATTGCCGATGAAAATCTGCACACCCTGGGCCTGGTTGGAGATTTCGAGCAACTGCATGAGTCCGGTGCGTTGTTCAAACAGGCGGAACAGCTCGCGCAGTTTGGAGACGTTGGAAGAGAGGTCTTCCACTTCGAGCAGGTTGTTTTCGCCCGAGATCACGTATTGATCCGCGCTTTCTGCGGCGGTCTGCGTGCCGACCTCGATGGTCGCCGTCATCAGCTCGCCCATGTCGCTCTGTAACTGGCGCAATTCATCCTGCAGGCGTGCCCGGATTTCATTGAACGACAGCCCGGCGAGATGTTCGTTGAGGTAGCTCGCCGCCGCGACCAGTTCTTTCGTCGAGTAGTCCCGCCGGGTGAGCAGAATGCGGTTCTGCACGTCGCCGGCGGTGGTGACGATGATCAGCAGGATGCGGTTTTCCGCCAGGCTGATGAATTCGAGCTGGCGGATGCGTACCGTCTCATGGCGCGGGGTGACGACGACGCCGGCAAACTGGGTCAGTTCCGAGAGCAGGTGAGAGGCTGAATTCAGCAGGCGCTGGGGCTGATCGGGGTGGAGTTGCCCCCTCAAAACCTGCATCTGGCCGTTTTCCATGGGTTGGACGGTGAGCAGGGTGTCGACGAAAAAACGATACCCCAACGCGGTCGGCACCCGCCCCGCCGAGGTATGTGGGCTGGTGATGAAGCCCATCTCTTCGAGGTCGCTCATGACGTTACGTATCGTCGCAGGCGACAGTTCGAGCCCCGAGCTTTTCGACAGCGCACGCGAGCCAACCGGCTGACCGTCGACGATGTAGCGTTCGATCAGGGTCTTGAGCAATATCCGGGAGCGGGTATCGAGCGAATTCATGGCGTTAGGCTACCATGCAGGTTCAAGCCTTGCCACGTCCCGGCGTACACTTTCTCCTCACTCCAGGCCTCACTGCTTACAGCGCATCAAGAAAAGCCAGCAGCGCCTCCCGTTCTTCGGCGGACATGTTGCGCACCGCTTCGCGTGCGTTTTTGCCTTCGCCTCCGTGCCACAGGATCGCTTCCAGAGCGTTGCGCGCGCGACCATCGTGCAGGAAGTTGCTGTGCCCGTTCACCTTTTGCGTGAGGCCGATTCCCCACAGTGGCGGGGTGCGCCACTGCTGGCCGTTGGCGCGGTAATCCGGGCGACCGTCGGCCAATTCCGGCCCCATGTCGTGCAGAAGCAGATCGGTGTAGGGGTGGATGGTCTGGTTGGCGAGCGCGGGCAGGCGCGGGAAAGCGCCGGTTTTCAGCGTCGGTTGGTGACAGGTGGCGCAGCCGATGGCGTTAAACAGCGTTTTACCGGCTCGCACTCCGGGGTCGTCCTGCTGGCGGGCGTCGGGGACGGCCAGCACAAAATGGTAGAGCGTCATGGCGTCGAGATCGGCGGTGGTGATTTCGGGATGTCTCTCGCCGACCTTGGCCTTGACGGCGGCACAGGCGGTTTGCGCGGGGGGGCAGTTCGGCTCCGGCATGATGTCGCTGGTGACGCCCATGTCGCCCGCCAGGGCGCCGGCGATCTGCTGGCGCGTGGTGGGTTGGTTGGCCTTCCAGCCGAAACGCCCGAGCGCCTGACGTTTGCGCCCGGCATCCCACACCTGATTAGGTATTCCGGCGATACCATTGTTGGCCGCTTTCTGCGCTTGCGCGATCGCCACAATGTCGGCTTCGGGCACCGCTTCCAGCAGGCCGAGGCCGAAGATGGGCGGTGCGACGCGGGCGGAGGTCAGGAGCTTGTCGTGCAAGGGGCCGAAGGCGAGGTGGCGAAAACCGATGGTCGGCCAGCGCAATTCCACTTCCTTTCCGTCGGCGAGGCGTTCGCTGCGCGTCTGCCATTGCAGAAAAGCTTCGCCCTCGCCGGGCACGCCGGGGACACCGAACTCGTTCAACTGATCGCCATAATGCGGCTCATGTTTGGGGCCGCCGTGCGCATCCGTGCCGGGGATGGACAGGCGCACCAGCATGCTGTGCATGGCTTCATCAGGCGTGGCGGGTGGCTGGCCGCGACCGTTGGCGGGGTGGCAGGAGATACAGGACGGGCGGTTATAGGTGGGGCCGAGTCCGGCGATGTTTGTTTCCAGCGAGGGCGAAATCACCCAGGTCTGGCGCGTGAGGGAGCGACCGGTGCGCACCTTGTCCCAGAGGTTTTGCGCGGTTTTTTCCCAGACGATGTGCTGGAAGGCTTCTCGTTCCGCGCCTGCGGCTGTGGAGAAATCGCCGCCTGCCGGGCCGTCGTTGCCATGGGCGAAAATTGGCAGAAAGATGAGAGGAAGGAAATAGATAAAACGGCGAGACATGTTTTTCCCCATGCAAATTTTCCTGTCTCCCGCTTGCGGGAGACAGGAATCAATCAGAGTTGCTTCAGTAATTGCCCTGCCTTGGTGAGTCTGGCCTTGACCTCGTCGCGCCAGTGCGCCTCGACCGCCAGCCGTGCGGCGGAGGGCTGCGGTTCGGGCTGTCCGGGGGTGAGGTCGCGGAAGGCGAAGAGTTGGCGCAGGGTCTCGTCCTGTTGGGCTTGATCGTCGACCGGGAGGGTGGTGAGCAGGGTGCGAATCTCGCGGCGGAGGGCCGGGTCGCCACGGCTCTCCTTGTCGGCAAGGTCGAGCGCATTCCATAACGGCAGGGCTTCGGCGTGCGGTTTGACCAAGGCAATGTCGAACAGCGCGGCCACCAGACCCTGGCGGTCGCGGCGCAGTGTGTCGTTGTAGGCGAGGTTGCCGGGGCCGAAAGGTTGTGCCGAAAGCTCCGGATGCGCAGCGTAGATTTCCTTGCGGATCGGCAGTCTGCGCACATCCGGCTCCAGCAGCAGCGCCTGCGCCGGGGCCGAGAGGACGAAATCAACGAAGGCGTGCGCCAGTTCCGGGTGCGGTGCGGTGGCGGAGATGCCGACATGCGAGGGATTGAACGCGGTTTTGGGCGGATAAACAAAGGCGAGTTCCCCGGTGGCCGGGTTGGCAGCGCGGCGGGCCGGGGGGATGAAAAAGTCGATGCTCAGGCGCGCTGCCTTGCGCCCGATGCTGACGTCGTCGGTATCCGGCGAGCGGTCGCCGCTGCCGAATTCGACATTGGCGGCGATGGCGGCGAAGTCGGCCCAGCCTTGTGCCCATCCCCGGCCTTGCAGCACCGCTTCGGCCATCACCGGGGCGAAGCCGACGCGACCGGGGATGGGGATTTGCACCTGTCCCCGATAGGCGGGGTGGGCGAGGTCGTGCCAGTCCCTGGGCGGGGGCAGGCCGAGTTTTTGCACCGCCTCCGGGTTGTAGGCGATGCCGTAGCCTGCCAACTCGAACGCGGCGTAATAGCCATCGGGGTCGGAGATGGGATAACCGGCGACTTCCGGCGGCAGCGCCGAGGTGTCGAGCGTGAGTTTGGCGAGCTTGCCTTCCGCTTTCAGCGTCGCAAAATTGCGCGGCGCGGGCGTCCAGTAGACGTCGATTTCGTTGATGCCGCCGCGGCGCAGGTAGGCGAGCGCGTCGGCGGCATGACGCCAGAGGATTTCCACCCGGGTGTCGGGGTGGGCCTGTTCAAACGCTTTCTGAAAGCGCGAGACCAGTTCTTCCGGGTAGCTGGTGAGCACCACGACCCGTTTGGGGGCGCTTTCGCCTTCAGGCGCGGCCAGCGCGACATGCACCATGCCCAGCGTGCTGGTCGCCCCTGCCAGCAACAGGGCGGCGAGGCGGCGGCGTTTGTGATTGATGAGCCTGGTCATGAGGGCGCCTCAGAACTGGTAGCGGGTGGAGAGCAGGAAACTGCGCCCTTCCTGCGGGTAGCCGTAGGTGGTGGCGTAGTTCTTGTCGAGCAGGTTGCGCGCGGCGATGGAGACGTCCCATTGTGGCGCGAGCCTGTATTCCATCTTGACGCTCAATAGCTCGTAAGCGCCTGTTTTGACATAGTTGTTGGAGCCGGTGTTTGACCAGCGGTTATCAGATAGCTCAAGTGCGGGAATGATCGTGAGCCTGGGCAGTGCTTGCCATTTGGCATAGAAGAAGCCTTTGTGGCGCGGCGTGGTTTCAAGGCGCTCGGAGGCGTTGTTGGGATTGTGAACCCTGGTGTCGATGTAGCTGTAATTGGCGCCGACTTCCAGATGTTCGGCAGGTGAGGCGGTAATGCCGAGTTCAATGCCTTTATAGGTGGCGCTGCCGACGTTCTGGCTCTGTCCATAAGTGTTGCCCTGGATCACCACGCTGACCGACTGGATGGCGTCGTCGACTTCGTTGTGGAAGATTGCTGCACTGCCCACGATACCGGGAACGATTTGATCCTTGATCCCCAGCTCAATGTTGAGCGCCCGTTCCGGTTTGAGCGTCGGATTTGAAGCCGCTGAACCGAACCTTGAAGAAAAGCGCTCGAACATGGTGGGGAAGCGGGTGCGATTCGATACGGAGAAATGTGTGCTGCCGGAGGGGCGATAACGCCAGATTGCGGCCCCCTGATAGTTGGTGGCCCAGGTGTCCGCCGTGGGCTGATCGAACAGTTCTTTGGCGCCGCCGTAGCTGTTGGGGGTGCCGTATTCCTCGGCTTTGCGGGTGAAACGGGCATCGCGGCTCAAACCGAAAACGAGGTCGAATTCCGGCGTGACATGCCAGGTTTCTTCCAGCGCCACCGAGAAGACATCCTCAGTCGTGTCCTGTTTGGGCTCATCAGGGTCGGTGGGATATTTGTGGTTCCACTCGGTGTGATTGTCGCGCCGCCAGAACAGCGCCCCCTTGATCGTGTGCCCTGCAATCAGATCGGCGCCGAGCTCGACGTTGGCGCCGTAAGCGCTATCGTCGTAGGTGCTCGTCCAGTTCCAGCCGTTATTCGCAGGGTTCGATGGCGCGGAGTCAACGAGGTCGTTGTCGAACTTGTTGAAGTAGACGCGGGTCTTGATGTAGCGCTTGTCGCCCAGTTGGGTGTGCGACAGGAAGTACAGGTTCCACACGTCCCAGGTTGGCCAGTCCCAGACCTGGTTGGGTTGGTTAGTCTCATGGACGGAGAAGGCGCGATGCTTTTCGCCTTCCTGTTTGATGAAGTTGAGCGAGTATTCGTCGGTGGCGTTGGGTGTGAAGCCCGCTTTCAGGTTTACCCGCCAGTCTTTCTTGCTGGTGTGGTCGCGTCTGCCGCCGTTCTCGTACTGCGTGGGCTTGAAGTCGTCGGACAGATAAAAACTGCGCATGTCGCGTTGCTCGACGCCGGCCTGAAAATAAAACTGCTCCTGTCTGGTGCCCAGGCTGGTGTAGAGGGTATTGCCGTTGTAGTGACCGTTGTTGGCAAAGGCGGCGGTGGCGCGAACTTCGCCTTCAAAGGGTTTGGTCGGCTTGCGGGTGACGAGGTTGATGGCGCCGCCCATGCCGTCAGGGCCGTTGAGCACTGATACATATCCCTTGGAGACCTGGATTTCAGCGAGGTCGGGGGTCAGGAAACGGTCGAAGTCGAGGCGGTTGTCGGCGGGCAGGTAGACGCGGATGCCGTCGAGCAGCAGCGGTACCCGCCAGCGGTCAAAGCCGCGCACGCTGATGAGCGTCTCATTGCGGCTGCCCGAACCGGGCGTGGAGCTAACGCCGGGAATGAGGTTGAGGGACTCGGGCAGCCCGTCGCGGCTGAAATCATTCAGTTGCTCGCTGTCGAGCGTATCCGGCTCCAGCGGTGAGGTTTCGTTTTCATGTTTCGCGGTGACAGTGATTTCGCCGAGGGTGAAGATATGGCTCGTGGATTTTTCGCCGTGCACATTGCCGTCAGCAGCCACGACCGGGCTGGCACAGGCAAACAGGATGGCAAGGGCGAGGGGGTGGAGACGGTATGGAGTGTGGTTCATGAGCATTTTCCTTACTTTTTGGTGGGAACGATCGGGATTAACTACGCAATATATGTGCCACCATAATGAACGCGTGACAGCATTTCAATATTTGTTTTATCTATATGATTTTATGATGAAAATAATCAAGTTGTAGCGTTTGCTACATTTGTGTTGTCGTAAATATAACGATCTTGTCTATGTAGCATAAGTTACAACGTCGGGGGGCGCCGGGTGTCTGTCCACGCTCCGCTTCGAGCGCAGCAGGGGGCGATCAAGTATCATGTCGGCCTTTGTATTTGACCCTCGGAGGCAGAGCATGGCGGTTACTCAGATCAGTGTTTTCGCGGAAAACCTGCCGGGACACTTGCGGCGCATCCTTGATGTGCTCGAGCTTGCCGGCATCAACGTGCATGGTTTCCTCGCCGCCGATACCGGCGATTGCGGGATTGTTCGTTTTGTGCTGGATCAGCCCGAGCTGGGACTCACCGTGCTGCAGAACGCCGGCCACGCCGCGACCCGGACGGAGGTGTTGTGTGTGCGTCTGCCCGACAAGCCGGGCGAACTGGCGCGGGTTCTGGGGGTCATCGCCGATGCGGGCATCAATGTGGTCTACAGCTATTCACTGATCTCGACCCTGATCGCAATCCATGTCAAAGACATTGCGGCTACCGAAGCGGTGCTGCGGCACCAGCCGATCGAGCTGGTCTCCCAAAACGACATGGTCTGGTGAATGTTAAATGACAAGCAATTTCTTTGCACCCGAAATCGAAACCGCATCGCGCGAGCGCATTCGCGCCCTCCAGTTGGAAAAACTCAAAAATCAGGTCGCCTGGGCGTATGACCGTGTGCCCTGGTACAAGGCGCGTTTTCAGGAACGCGGTCTCACACCGGCGGACATCCGGAGCCTTGCCGATATTGCCCGCCTGCCCTTCACCGACAAGCAGGTGTTGCGCGACACTTACCCTTACGGACTCTGCGCCGTGCCGCTGGATGATGTGCTGCGCCTGCATTCTTCGTCGGGCACGACCGGCAAGCCCATTGTCATCGGCTTTAACCAGCATGACCTTGACATCTGGAGCGATTGCGTCGCGCGCATGGTGGCCATGGTGGGCGTGACCCGCGCCGACCGTGTGCAGATGGCGTTCGGCTACGGCATGTTCACCGGCGGTTTCGGGCTGCATTACGGCTGCGAAAAACTGGGTTGCATGATCGTGCCCGCCGGTTCCGGCAACACCGAGCGCCACTTGATGATGATTGAGGATTACAAAACCACCGTCCTGATTTCAACGCCCTCTTACGCGCTGCACATGTGCGAAGTCGGCGAGGCGCACGGAGTTGACTGGCGCGCATCCAGCCTGCGCGTAGGACTGTTCGGCGGCGAACCCTGCACGCCCGGTCTGAAACGCGAGATCGAGTGCCGGATGCACATTGTTTGTACCGACAATTACGGCCTGACCGAATTGAGCGGCCCCGGCGTGGGCGGCGAGTGTTTGCATTCGCGTGAGCACAACCACATTGCCGAAGACCAGTTTTTATGGGAAATCATCGACCCGCACACGGGCGAGCCGTTGCCGGAAGGCAGCGAGGGCGAACTCGTGTTGAGTACGCTGGACAGACAAGCCTTCCCCATGCTGCGTTACCGCACCCACGATTTGACCACCATCACCACCGAACCCTGCGCCTGCGGTCGCACCCACGCGCGCATGGCGAAGGTGCGCGCCCGCACCGACGACATGCTGATTGTGCGCGGCACCAACATTTTCCCCACCCAGGTGGAAGATGCGCTGTCGGTGATTCAGGGTGTCACGCCGCATTACCGCATCGTGCTCGACAACGAAACCGGACTGGATCGCATGACGGTGATGGTGGAGTTAAAACCCGAAGCCATCAGTGATTCCTTTGAGGAGATGGATCGTTTCCGCCACCACGTCGTCGACCGCCTGCGGCAAACGCTGCTGGTGACGCCAGTGGTCAAGCTGATTGAACCAAAAGGGATTGAACGCTCGTTCGGGAAAAGCAAGAGGGTTGAGGATAGACGGGCGAAGCTGTAGCCGATAAGACACACCCCGTAGGGGCGCTTCGCGAAGCGCCCCTACCCGCAGCGCCCTGCGAAGCCGGCACAGTAGATAGTCTACAGCTGCTACCGCGCCAAATCATCCAGAAATTCTGAATGTCTGCCGCCGCTGGAGATAAACAAGGCATCGCGTGCCCGCGTGCAGGCAACGTAGAACAAATGGCGTTCCGTTTCCTGCACTTCCTGAAGATCGGATTCATCGGTAATGCTGGCAATCCGCTCTGTCGAAGGCAATACATTCTCATCACAAGCCATCACGGCGACAACCCGGAATTCCAGCCCTTTTGCCAGAGACATGGTGCTAACCGCCGCGACGTCATCTGTCAAAAGAATGCGCTTGTCCAAAATGGCATAGGGAATTCCCGCTGCCGACAGCGCCGCCGAAGCGCGCGGAATTTCCTGCTCCGAGCGCACAAACACACCAATTTCTTGCGGAGTAATCCCTTCCGTGATGCGTGCTTTCAGCCAGTTGGCAGCAGCGGAGATTTCTGCGGTATGGGTTTTCTCTATCCGCATAACAGGATTCACACCGTTAAACACCGAAACGGTATGCAAACGCCGTTCTGTATTGCCATCTACATCGCTGATTTCCGGCGTCAATAGGCGATCTGCCAATTTGCGGATTTGATGCGAAGTCCGGTAATTGACGGTCAGGGTGCGTGAGCGTCCGCGTATATCAATGCCCAAGGTTTTCCACGAAAAAGCGGGTTGGAAAATGCGCTGACCGATGTCGCCGGTAAAAAACAGGGCATCTGGTCGGCCTGCGCCCAACGCCGCCAGAAAGCGCATTTGTGGAATGCTTAAATCCTGCGCTTCATCCACCGCGATATAATCAAAAGGTCGCTTATCCGTATCGGCATAATGAAGTGCAAGCCGCGTGAATATCTGCGCCATCGTTGCCACACCCAAGGCTTTCAAATCTTCATGCAGACGCACGAAAATGCGCCAGACGACTTCCCGCTGTGTTTCGGAAAGTCGTGTTTTTCTGCCCAGACGTTTCACGTCTTTGTAGTCCGCCCAAGTTTCAAGCTGCCAGCTATCCACCAGTTCCCGCCATTCCGAAACCAGAAATGAAACCCGGAATTTATGGTCTGGCACCGACTCCGCTGCTGCCTGCATTCGTTCGTACAACAGTGCATCATCCAATAACTTTGGTTTGCCGAGTTTCAGATTGTCATACAGGCGCAAGCCGATTGCATCCAATGCCATAATGTCGACACAATCTGCCAAGCGAGGGTCATCGTGCAACAGGCGGAATAATTGATTTTTCAAAGCATTGGCAAGTGGCTCTGAAAATGTCGTCAACAAAACCCGAATACCCTCTTTGTGCCGCAAAAGCTGATTGACGCGATGCAATGCCACAATGGTTTTACCCGTTCCCGCCGAACCGGAGATTCGCACCGATCCGCTATATTCGCGCTCAACCGCCTGACGCTGTGCCGGATGTAAAAAGAGTGTCCACTTATCCCATGGAAAATCAAGCGCCATTTTCAATTCGTTGGCATCCGACAACACACGGAAACGCCGCTGCGCGTCAGGATGCTGGAAGGGATGCACATCTGGCAAGACCGCTGGCACGGGCTGCCCGCCTGTTGCCAATTCCAGCAAAGCCTCTGCCGCCTCGCTCGGCAAATGGTCAGAAAGTTCCAGCAACTCATCTTCATCTGCTGTCTTGACTTCAGCCAGCCATACTTGTGGCACGCCGTAGGACAGCAATTGCGCATCGGTAACGCCCGCAAATAGGGTAGCTTTTTTCGGCACCGTCGATGCTGGAATGCGGATTTCTTCAACTCGTTCGATAATTTCCACGAACTGTGCCGCGCCCGTCGTCGGGTGTGTTTCCAGTCTGCGCCGTTCCGCCCAGTCATAGGCGTTATCGTGATGGTTGACGTAGCACAACAACAAACTTTCATGCGTGCGATGTACGATGATACGAACATCGCTCCCTACCCGCACTGACCAGAAACGCTTGTCCTTTGCCTTATCCAGTTTATGAAAATGATGCCCCGGATTTGCAGGGTTCAGTTGCAAATCGAATGCCGTGGTTTTGACGGCTTTCTGCTCCTCGCCGTTTAAGCGGGCAAGGCTGGCGGTGAAGGTGTCGGAGATGAGGAAGTTCATGAAAAATTGTCAGATTACGAGGAAGGATGCAGACAACCATGCGCCAGAGCGCATGCTCTTAACATTTTTTCCAACTTACGCCATTCTTTTTCAGGGGTATTGGCAAAATTAATCAGCGCATGAGCAGGCGAATCAGGCAGCGGGTCGGATTGGCTGGTTAAGCCTGTCGCTACAACTTCTTTATTGCTAACTCCCCACACGCCTGCTGATGCCAGCCCTAATGTCTCGGTATAGTGCAGAAAAGAATCGTTGACAGAAATCAACTCGCCGTCATAGACCGACAAACCTCCCCTGTCTTTCGGAAAAGGAATAAAAGCCTGACTGGACAACTGTCCTTCAGGCAGAAAATTTGGGTGAACCTGTCGAAGAAGAAGGCTTTGAGGATTCATACATCCTCCTGCCGGATATGTTCAGAAAGGAAGGACAAGAACTGCTGCCAATCACGGTCATTTTCCAACAAAAAATCTTTTTCAACATCTTCGCCGTTTGGCGTGAAAGCATGGAAGCTGGCAGTAAATGAACCCAGTTCTATGTCAACAGAAGGGTCGCCTTCGGTTTGCCACTCCAGTAACAGATTTCCTTCCTGTGTCGGCACGATGGCAGGCAGAGGCAAATGTTCCGGGTAGGCATCCGTCAGATACCTGGCGATAGCCGCCAGCTTCTCCTTGTCGGGCGCTACACCCAGCCCGTCATGCCAGCCATTTACCAACAATGCCAGTTCTTCAAACCTCGTTACGAGAGGATAGTTATGAATGACTTCCAATGCATCGACATGGATTACTCGCTGCAACCTGTCCCAAGAGTCATAGGTCGCTACACCCTTTACAAAAACATAATCCCGTTTGCGCCCTCCGGATTCTCTCGCTTTTTCGTGAAAACTTCCCTGCATAGGGATGATAAGCGGGCTGCCGTCTTCTTGTTCCAAGCGGAATGTTGATTTTTTCCAGTCTGCTTCGCCAATGGAACCACTCAACTCGACCTCGCGTTCATAGACCTGACTGGCAGCCAGTACCAGATTCTTCCGCCGCTCTGTGTTCAGAACCGCCTTTTCCGCATTTCCTCTTGTCATTTTAAGCGCCTCGCCATCGCGCAGAGAACGTCCAAGTTGATTAAAGTGTGAAAGCAACTCTTTTGGAAATTCTTTCGGCAACGCTGCATCAGGTGCCGCGATACATTCGGCAATCAAGTCGCGGGCTTTTCCAAAATAAGGATTAGGGTCAATGTTGGGCAAAGATGCGGTTCCCATTGTTGCAACCAAAGCCAAAACTGGAATCGTACTCCCTGTCTCAATGCGTTCAATTCCCAAATTGAAATCGGAAAATCCTTTGGGGACACGTTGCCGGTCTGGAAAATCCAGAAAATAGAGATGCTTCGCCAAGTCAATGAGCAAAGCTTCATAGGCCGCAAGGTCACGTGCTACATCAACAGGCAAAGTGTGCTCATCGAAGCGAGGCCCCGTGAATTCAGGTAGCACAAATTCATTTTTCATGTTGTCATCTCCTTGCGATTACACCCTGAACACCTTCATCACCTCATCCCCCAGATGGTTGATGACTTTTACGGCGATCCGCCCGGATTCGGGTTTGGCGAAAGGGCGGGAAGTGTCGCTGTTCAGGCTTGCCCAGGCTTCAGGGTCGATTTCGGCTTTCAGGCTGGTTTTCAAGGCTTTGTAAGGGTCATTTTGTCCGAGGAAGTAGGCGTGGCGAACGAAGAAGCTTTCGCCATTGTAATCTGTATCGACCATCCAGCAAGCGATGCTGTCGATTTCGTCGGAGCGGACTTCGCCAGTGGAAGGGTCGAAGATGTCGATGCCGTTGACCTTGACGCGCAGCTGTCCATCCTCCTGCGGCAGCAGGGTGATGTCCGGCTCTCCGAAGATGACGAAAAGGTTGGCGGTGTTGCTGGCTTTCAGGTCTGCCGCCATGTGCAGGTCGGCGTTCATGCGGGCTTTCAGGATGGGGATGCGTCCGAGTTTTTCGAGCTCGCTGGTGTGAACATCGAAATTGAAAGCCAGCGCGATGAGCACGTCAAAGCCGGATTCACCTGCCTCGCGGGCGGCTTCGGTCAGGTCGGCGCGGCGCAGGGCGCCGAACTCCGGGCCGATGAGAATTGCGGCGCGTTTTTCTCTTCCGCCGGTGGTGTTTTCTACATACCGTCCCTCTGCGCCGATGAGATAGCCCGGCCAGCCGGTGATGTTGGTGAAAGTGATGCGGTCTTGTTTGTTGGCCTGTTGCACTCCGGCGATTTTGAGATTTTCGAGGATGAGTTGGTCGAAGGTCTGGACGCGCCCATATTTGCCCTGCGTTTCCATGACTTTTAGCGGGTCGATGATTTCATCGTTTTCATCCACGCCCAACATGCGGTGCGGGCTGAGGGATTCGACGGTGAAGGGACCGGCGACGCGCACGGTTTTTTTATCCTCATACGGCTTGTCGTAGAGATATTCAAATTCCGCTTTTGCCGCGATGCTGGCGTCGATTTCCTGCTGGCGTGCAATGCGTGCCGTCCAGAAGTCGGCGTGGAGCGCCTGCACCGCTGCTGACCATTGCGATTCGGGTTCGTGCGGAACTTCCCATTCCTGCCAGTTTTTCTTGGCGAGTTTGTTCAGGTTCTCGCGCAAGGGCTCCAATTTTTGCTGCCATGTCTCCCAAATCACGTCGATTTCGGCGTTGTTGGCGATGGATTTCAGGGTGATGTGCGGCACGCGCTCGTAGACAAAACCTTGGCGCACTTTGCCGTAAGTCGGTTTTTCCACATAGGCGCGACCGCTCAGCGCGGCTTCCTTCATCCTGCCTTCGGCGGAATCGGCGAGCAGGTAATACGGATAACGCGCCCCCATGATACGGGCACGCGCCAGCGCGAGCGCGACGCGGGAGGTGTCGATGGTGATCCAGCGGCGGCCCCATTGTTCGGCGACATAGGCGCTGGTGCCGCTGCCGCAAGTCGGATCGAGCACGAGGTCGCCGGGGTCGGTGGTCATGAGGATGCAACGCTCAATCGGTTTTTCATCCGTTTGAACGACATAACAAGCATCATCTTCCCCGCGAGTATCTGACCAAATGTTAGTCAATGACCTGTACGGAAACATCGAAGCCTTTGACCTCGCCCGCAATGCGCACCGACAGCGCGCTCGCATCGAAACGGGTAATTGCGCCGATGCCGCTTTTGCCGGCCAGCAGATTTTCCCAGGTATCCGAAACGGTGTTACCGATCGGCGAGACGGCCCCCAGGCCGGTAACAACGACTCTACGACGTGACACGAGGCAACTCCACAAAGAAACAAGCGGAGGAAACGGTAGACCCTCCCGGCGACCCCGGCACAAGGCCGGGGGCAGGAAGGATCGAAACCCCAGAAAGGAGGATGATTACTTCTTCAGGTGGGCAGTAACGTAGTTAATCGCCTGCTGGACGGTCGTGATCTTCTCGGCCTCTTCGTCCGGAATTTCACACTCGAACTCTTCCTCCAGCGCCATGACCAATTCCACTGTGTCCAGCGAATCCGCGCCCAGATCATCCGCGAACGAAGATTCAGTTTTGATCTCCGGCTCGCCGATACCAAGTTGCTCAGCTACGATCTTCTTGATGCGCTGTTCGATGTCAGACATTGAACCAACTCCTCTTCCCATACAGGTGTGTAATAAACTCGTGCATTTTACCAGAAAGGCGGGCTTTGACCATCCCGCCATCACTCATGACATGTACATCCCACCATTGACGTGCAAGGTCGTCCCGGTAATGTAGGCCGCAGCAGGCGAAGCGAGGAATGCCACCGCGGCGGCGATCTCTTCCGGACGCCCCAGACGCCCCAGCGTGATGTTGGTCAGCAGCGCATCCCGCGCCGCCGCGGGCAGCGAACGGGTCATGTCGGTGTCGATGAAACCCGGCGCGACGCTATTGACCGTGATGTTGCGGCTGCCGAGTTCACGCGCCAGCGCCCGGGTCAGACCCTCGACGCCCGCCTTGGCCGCCGCGTAGTTGGCCTGTCCCGCGTTGCCGGTGCTGCCGACGACCGACGAGATATTGATGATGCGGCCGGTTCTGGCTTTCATCATCCCGCGCATCACCAGGCGGGACATGCGGAACACCCCCTTGAGGTTGGTGTCGATCACCGCGTCCCACTCCCCGTCTTTCATCCGCATCGCGAGGTTGTCGCGGGTGATGCCGGCGTTGTTGACCAGAATGCCGATCGCGCCAAATTCCGCTTCCAGGCTGGACACCAGCGCTTCGCTGGAGGCGGCATCGGTGACGTCAGACACCACGCCCCGGCCCGCGACCCCGGCTTTTTCCAGTATGCCATCAACCTCTTCGGCATTGTCCTGGCTCACCGTCGTCCCGATCACGGTCGCCCCCAGACGCCCGAGTTCGAGCGCAACGGCACGCCCGATGCCACGCGACGCGCCAGTCACCAGCGCCAGTTGTCCCGTCAGCGCAAAACCTGTGTTCTCACTCATATTGCCCCCACCGTCGCAATCATCTGTTCCAGACTGGCGGCATCATGGATTGAACCGCCTTGCGCATCCTTGTTGATACGCCGGGTCATCCCGGACAGCACCTTGCCAGGGCCGCATTCGATCACGTTGACCAGCCCGCGCGCAACAATCGCGTTGACCGACTCGATCCAGCGCACCGGCGAGAACGCCTGACGCACCAGCGCATCACGAATTTTTTCCGGGTCATCGTACACCGCGACATCGACGTTATTGAGTACGTCGATCGCGGGCCTGGCAAACTTGACCGTCTGCAGGCGTTCACCCAACTGTGCGGCGGCCGGATTCATCAACGCGCAGTGGAACGGCGCCGATACCGGCAGCAGCATCGCGCGCTTGGCGCCGCGAGCCTTCGCCGCCTCGATCGCACGTTCGACCGCCGCTTTGGCGCCGGCAATTACGATCTGCCCCGGCGCATTGAGGTTGGCTGCATCGACCACTTCTCCTTGCGCCGCTTCGGCACAGGCCGCACGCACCTCTTCCACTTCCAGTCCGAGCAACGCCGCCATCGCGCCTTCGCCCACCGGCACCGCGTGCTGCATGGCCTGGGCACGGAAGCGCACCAGCGGCACGGCGTCAGCGAACGCGAGCACGCCAGCAGCGACCAGCGCCGAATATTCACCCAGACTATGCCCGGCGACCAGCGCCGGTTGCGGCCCGCCCGCCGCCCGCCAGGCGCGGTAAGTCGCCACCCCGGCAGTGAGCATCAGCGGCTGGGTGTTTTCGGTGAGCGCAAGACGCTCGACCGGCCCTTCATTGACCATCTGCCATAAATCTTCACCGAGCGCATCCGAGGCCTCAGTGAAAGTGTCACGAATGCTTTGAGAGTCGCCAAAGCCAGCCATCATGCCGACTGACTGCGAACCCTGGCCGGGAAATACCAGTGCGAAAGCCATTCATCGCTCCATCGTTGCACACCAAAAAACCGTTCGGGCGCGAGAAAACCGCGCTCAAAAATCGATCAGCGCCGCGCCCCAGGTAAAGCCCCCGCCTACCCCTTCGAGCAGAATGCGTTGCCCGGCCTCGATCTGACCATTGCGTACCGCGTGATCGAGCGCGAGCGGAATCGAAGCCGCCGAGGTGTTGCCGTGCTGGCTGACCGTGGTCACCACTTTCTCCATCGGCAGTCGCAGCTTCCTGGCCGTCGACTGGATGATGCGGATATTGGCCTGATGCGGCACCAGCCAGTCGATACTGTCCGCCCCGACGCCCGCCAGCGCGAGCACCTCGGTGGCGACTTCGCTCAAGACCTTGACCGCGAACTTGAACACCGCCTGCCCGTCCATGCGCAGGAAAGGGTCGCCCACCGCCGCGCCGCCCGCAACATTGCCCGGCACACACAAAATGGGATGGTGACTGCCATCGGCATGGAGCGCGCTGGCAAGCAGCCCCGGCCTCTCGGATGCCTCCAGCACCACCGCGCCCGCGCCGTCACCGAAGAGCACACAGGTGCCGCGGTCTTTCCAGTCGAGGATGCGGGAGAACACTTCCGCGCCGATCACCAGCGCGCGGCGA
>BNUB01000037.1 GCA_025997045.1 Betaproteobacteria bacterium | reverse complement strand
GGGGTTCCCCACGCTGGGCATCGGTTTCGTGGGTGTTGCGCTGGCGTTCGGGCTGACGGTGTTGACGATGGCGTTTGCAATCGGCCACATCTCCGGCTGCCATCTCAATCCGGCAGTTTCCGTGGGCCTGTTCGTTGCGGGGCGGTTTGAGGGCAGGCAGTTGTTGCCCTACATCGTCGCCCAGGTGCTGGGCGGCATTGTCGCGGGCGGGGTGCTGTACCTGATCGCCAGCGGCAAGGCCGGTTTTGATCTGGCGGGCGGATTTGCCTCGAATGGCTACGGCGAACACTCCCCCGGCGGCTACTCGCTTACCGCCGCGCTGGTGACTGAAATCGTGCTCACCGCGTTCTTCCTGATCATCATCCTGGGCGCCACCGACAAAAAAGCCCCCGCAGGCTTTGCCCCCATCGCCATCGGTCTGGCCCTGACCCTGATTCACCTCATTTCCATCCCCGTCACCAACACCTCGGTGAACCCGGCCCGCAGCACCGCCGTCGCCCTTTTTGTCGGCGACTGGGCCGTCGCGCAATTATGGCTGTTCTGGCTGGCCCCCCTCGCCGGTGGTGCGCTCGGCGCACTCATCTATAAATTCATCAATACCGAACCCGCAGCATGAATCCAACAGTCGTTCAGGTAATCGGCACGGTACTTTTTGCCATTGCCATCCTTCACACCTTTTCGGTCGGATTCTTCGTCCGTCTGGCGGGCAAACATCCGCTGCATGCCGGATTGTTGGAGATGTTTGCCGAAGTCGAATTTGTCTTTGGCTTCTGGGCCGCCGTGCTGGTGCTGTTCATTGGTGTGCTCGCGGTCGGGGAAAAAGGCGCCGCGACCGCAGTCGCCGATTACCTGTCGACCCGCGACTACACCGAACCGATGTTTGTGTTCGCCATCATGGTCGTGGCGGCGAGCAAACCGGTACTGGAATTCGCCTCGTTCATCGTGCGGATTATTTCCCGGCTATTGCCCGTCACGCCTGCGGTCGCGGTGTTTTTCACCATCCTGGCCGCGGTGCCGCTGCTCTCATCCTTCATCACCGAGCCCGCAGCGATGACCCTGGCCGCGTTGATGCTCAAGGAGCTTTATTACAGCAAAGGGCTGTCGAACCGCCTGATGTACGCCACGATCGGCGTGCTCTTCGTCAATGTCTCCATTGGCGGCACCCTCACCAATTTCGCCGCGCCGCCGGTGCTGATGGTGGCGTCCAAATGGAATTGGGACAGTTGGTTCATGCTCACCCAGATCGGCTGGCGCAGCGCGCTGGCGGTGCTCATCAATGCTTTGGCGGTGACGCTGCTGTTTCGCAAGGAGCTGCAGCAGCTCAGCTTGACCGGATATGGCCAACGCTCCAATGTCCCCGGCCTGATCACCGCGCTGCACCTGCTGCTGCTGTTCCTGATCGTACTGTTTTCCCACCATCCTCAAGTGTTCATGGCGGTATTGCTGATTTTCATGGCGCTGGCAAAAGCCTATTCCCGGCATCAGCATCCGCTCATCTTGCGCGAGGCGCTGATGGTGAGCTGCTTTCTCGGCGGTCTGGTGACGCTGGGTGGTCAGCAATCGTGGTGGCTGCAACCGCTATTGACCCAAATGAGTGTGACGACGGTGTATTACGGCGCCACCGCCCTGACCGCAGTAACGGACAATGCCGCGCTCACCTATCTGGGGTCGCTGGTAGAAGGATTGTCCGATGAGTTCAAATACGCGCTGGTAACAGGCGCCGTGACCGGCGGCGGCCTGACCGTCATCGCCAACGCCCCCAACCCGGCAGGCGCGTCGATTCTGCATGGTTTCTTCAAAGACGGTGCGCTCAATCCGGCCCGCCTTCTCGCTGCCGCATTTTTGCCGACACTGGTGGCGATTCTGGTGTTCCGGGCGATTTAGCGATGTCCACTTCCCTCGACTTTGTCGAATACGTCCGCGAGCAGATTTCCGGAACGGGGGAAATTCGTCACAAGAAGATGTTTGGCGAATACGTGGTGTATGTCAATGACAAGCCTGTATTGCTCGTCTGCGACAACACCGTATTCGTCAAAAAGCTGGACTGCGTGGCAGCGGAGATGAAAAATGCGGCAACCGGCACCCCCTATCCAGGCGCCAGACCGTACTACATTCTCGACATTGACGACGCGGAACTCAGCCGCAAGATCATTCGCATCCTCGAACCCGTCACACCCTTGCCCAAGCCACGGAAAAGAAAAAACAAAACCTGAAACTCAATCAATCTGCTCAACCCTATACCCACGCTGGCGCAGTTGCGCCAGTAACCCATTGCGGCCAACCAGATGCAGATAACCGACGATGACAAATTCTGTTTCCCCGGTTTCGAGGTAATGGTCGAGCTTGGGCAGCCAGGCGGTGTTGCGGTCAACGAGCAGGCGTTTGTATGCACGCGGGAATTTGGCCCGCATTTCAGCGTCTGCTTTTTCAGCGGCGGGGAGTTCGCCGGTTCTCCATTCCTGAGCGAGACGGAAGAGCTGCGCTTTGGTTTTGGCCTCATCGTCCAGCGATTCCAGACCCTGACGGATGATTTCGTTCTCCGTGGCCGGGTCGGTGCCAGCCAGTGCTTCAAGCTGGGTTTCGACGCTTTCCAGATAGTCGATGGGGCGGGATTGGGTGCGGGCGAGGGTGGAATAATGATAATCCGGCCCTTTGCGGCGAAAACCGATTTTGTAGAGCAGCTTTATATTTAACTGCAGCGCGACCGCAATGGGCTTAAAACGCTCCATGTTGTCAAGGTTGAGCTTCAGGCGAGCGCTGAAGTCTTCGAATTTGCGGTAAGTCCGGGGGTCGGTTTCGCTACGCAAGGTTTTCCCCTGGGGCAAGATCATAAAGGGGAGTTGGATTCTCAGGTCATACATTTTGTCGATGTCGGCTTCGAGCACCAGCATGTCGGTCTTGGCATAGGTGGTATCGAAAGCTTCCGGCAGCGGCCAATCTTTGTGGCGCAGCATATGGATGCTGCCGGCGAGATAAAACGACTGTTGGCCCTTGCTGATTTTCCAGATAGGCGACGCCGCCGAGGCGGGGGCGCAAAAGCCAAGGAGGGCAAAGAGCAGGACAAAACAGCGCAGAGACAGTATTTTCCCTGAGTGCATGAGCTTTTCCTGTCTAATCGGGTAATGCGCTGGGCAAGACGACGCCGGACACTTTCCAGCTTAACCATCCATCCCGTTGCAGCAGGAGGGAGAGCTGGCGGGTTTCGTCGTCGCCCTTGCGTTTCAGCGTCCACGCGAAGCTGTTGAGTCCCAGATAAGTGCCGGAGTGTTCGATTTCCCCTTGGGGAAGCACGGACGCGAGCGGGCTTTTGCTGTCGCCGTTCTCGCGCTTGTTCTTGTTCGGGTTGTGGAGCAGGCCGACGAGGGTTTCGGGGGTGAGGGTGGCGTCGATGGTTGAGTCGAGGGCTTTGACTGCGGTTTGCGAGGCGGCGGCAGTGAGGATGTTGCCCAAGGGGTGGTTGCCGTGCATTTTCGCCGTGGTCTGGGCGAGGCGGGCGGTGAGGCCGGATTTGAGGCTGTGTTTGAGGGCGGGGAAGTCGACGTGGCGGGCAAGTTCGGTGCTGTCGCCGTCCTTGATCGCGGATTTGATCGAGACCATGGTCAGCCAGGGGGTGGCGACGCCGTAGCCGAGGCTCAAGACCAGGATGAGGGCGAGGAGTTTTTTCACGCGGGTTTTCTCTTACAACAGGAACAGGGTCGCCAGGCCCAGGAAGATGAAGAAGCCACCGGAATCGGTGAGGGCGGTGATCAGTACGGAGCTGCCGACGGCCGGGTCGGCGCCCAGGCGTTGGCGCAGCATGGGGATGATGACGCCGGCGCTGGCGGCGAGGAGCAGGTTGAGCGTCATCGCTGCGGTCATGACCAAGCCGAGCGAGGCGCTGTCGTAGAGCCACCATGAGAGTAGCCCGAGGATGCCGCCCCATACCAGGCCGTTACAGAGGGCGACGCCGACTTCTTTTTTCAGCAGCCGTTTCATCGCGCTCTCTTCGACCTGACCCATGGCGATGGCGCGCACGATCATGGTGATGGTTTGATTGCCCGAGTTGCCGCCGATGCCGGCGACGATGGGCATCAGGGCGGCCAGCGCCACCAGCTTTTCGATCGAGCCTTCAAAAGCGCCGATGACACGCGAGGCGATGAAGGCGGTGACGAGGTTGATCGCCAGCCACGCCCAGCGGTTTTTCACCGAGTTCCACACCGAGGCGAATACGTCTTCCTCTTCGCTCAGACCGGCATGGCTGAGGATCTCGGCGTCGGATTCGCTGCGGATGAAATCGACCACGTCGGCTACGGTGATGCGGCCGATCAGGTGGTGGTTGCGATCGACTACCGGGGCCGAGACGAGGTCGTAACGCTCGAACGCCTGCGCCGCGTCGTTGGCGTCGTCATCGGGGGCGAAGCTGACCTTGGGCTCCTTGCGCATGACGTCTGAGACCAGCATGTCGCCGTCGTTGATCAGCAGCGCTTCCAGGGTCAGCACGCCTTGCAGGCGCTCGTCGCGGTCGATGACGAAGAGCTTGTCGGTGTGGTCGGGCAGCTCGTCGAAGCGGCGCAGGTAGCGCAGCACCACTTCGAGCTTGATGTCATCGCGCACCGTGACCAGATCGAAATCCATCAGCGCGCCGACCGAATCTTCCGGGTAGGACATCGCCGCGCGCAGTTGTTCGCGCTCGGTGGACGCCAGCGACTGGAACACGTCCTGGATGATTTCCGGCGGCAGGTCGGGGGCAAGGTCGGCGAGCTCGTCGGCGTCGAGGGTTTCGGCCGCCGCTTTCAACTCGTGCGGGGCCATGGTCTCGATCAGCGATTCACGAACCGCGTCCGAGACTTCGAGCAGGATGTCGCCGTCGCGCTCGGCCTTGACCAGATCCCACACATAGAGCCGGTCGGCCAGCGGCAAGGCTTCGAGCAGATAGGCGATGTCGGCGGGGTGGAGGGCGTCAAGCTCGATCTGGAGCCTGGCGTTTTCTTCCGACAGAGGCCGGGTGGTGGTGGCGCCGCTTTCGGACGCGCCATCTTCCGTGTCAGCGTCATGCATGGACGCCAGCAACTCCTGCACCGTGCGCAGGTGTTGCTGGAGATCATCGGGGTGCAGCTCGCCGGGAGGCAGTTCTTCCGGGATTTGCTCCCCGGCAGACAATTGCTCTTCCGGAGTCATTTTGCGCAGGCCAGGTGGAGGAGCGACGCCTTGGGTGCGCCGCACAATGCCGGGATTTTACCTGTAGCGCGCGTGCTTGAACCCATGTAGCGGAGACTTTTCTTGATCAGGCAGGCAAATACTGCACATCTCAAGCATCGAGCCCGGCGCGCAATGCCGCAAGGACAGGGGCGGTTTCAGGGCGCACCCCGCGCCACAAGGCAAAGCTCTCTGCCGCCTGTTCAACCAGCATCCCCAGCCCGTCGGCCAGTTGCGCCGCGCCTGCGGCGCGGGCGTGGACGAGATAGGCGGTGTCGCCGCCATACATCATGTCGTAGGCGAGCGCACCGGGGGCGTAAATGTTTGCCGGTAGCGGTGGTGCGGCGGCGGCGAGGCTGGCGGACGTGGCGTTGATTACGATGTCGAACTGCTGTCCGGCCAGCTCCTCAAAGGCGCTCGCGGTAAACGCGATCTCTCCGGCGTGGGGCCGAAACGCCGCACATAAATCGTGCGCCTTGCTCACGGTGCGATTGGCGATCACGAGTTTGGCGGGCTGGCTGTCGAGCAGGGGCAGCAGCGCTCCGCGTGCCGCGCCGCCCGCGCCCAGGAGCAGCACGCGGCAGGCGCGGCAGGGGTGGCCGAGATTGTGCACGATGTCGCGCACGATGCCCGCGCCGTCGGTGTTGTCGCCCAGCACTTCTGCGCCATTGAATTGCAGCGTATTTACCGCCCCGGCCAGTTGGGCGCGGGGAGTGAGGCGGGTCGCCAGGGCGCAGGCTTCGAGCTTGAACGGCACGGTGACATTGGCCCCGCGACCGCCTGCGGCGCGAAAGGCGGCGATGGCGGCGGCAAAGCCGTCGGTCGGGGCCAGGATCGCTTCGTAGTGCAGCGCCTGCCCGGTCTGGCGGGCGAAGGCGGCGTGGATGCGGGGCGATTTGCTATGGGCAACGGGGTTGCCGAAGACGGCGTAGCGATCCACTTCAGCGGGTGATGATCTGATTGCGGTTGGTGAAAGTCCACGTGCGCACAATCACGATCTGATCGTAGTCGCGCCGGATATCAGGCGGAAACCGTGCGTAAGGGGCGCCCAGTTTGACGATGTTGATGGCGGCTTCGTCGAGCACCTTGTGGCCGGAGCTGCGGAGGATATCCGCGTCTTTGACATTACCTTCGGCGTCCAGCGTGACCTGAAGTTGCAGATTGCCGTAAATCTTGCCACGCGCGGCTTCGGGGTAATTAATCTCTCCGATGCGTTCGATCTTTTGCCGCCAGGCTTCGGTGTACATCGCCGTGCTCTTGCTGGCTGCCTGGGGGCCAACGAACAGTTTGCGCGGACGCTGGTTGTATTCCTGGATTTTACGATCGATTTCGGAGGCGTTTTTTACGCTGGCGGCGGTTTGGTCGTAGACATCGACGCCGCTGGTCTGGGCTTGCGCCTCGGTGGTTTGCTCAGGGGGCTGCTGCCGCTGGGCGATCGCTACCTTGCTGCCGGGCGCGGTGAGGGCGGGTTGTTGGGGCTGCTGCTGGACTGCGGGCTGTTGACGGCGACGGGCTTCGACCAGCGCATCGCCATCGTTAGCGTGCTCCTGTGGCGGCAACGGGGAGGTCGCGCGAACATCTTTATCAACGGTGCCACCACCATCGTAATCGTATTGCGCCTCTACCTTGGGCTTGTCGGGGCGGGTGGTCGTGCGCGCATTGACCAGCACGACCTCCAGCGTGGAGACGTGCGGGGAGCGCGAACGCGGCCCGACGAACTGCACCGCCAGCACGGTTGCATGGGCGACAAGCGAGATACAGAAAGCAACGATGAGGAGGACGTTGCCGTTGGCGTGGGGCGCGGGGCGGGAGGAGTGCGAATGTGAGTGCGAGGCCATAGGGAGGTGATTTTACGGGACTTCGCGCCTTCAATACTCGTTTTCAAGGACGACGTCAGCATCAGGCTCGGCCAGCGTGGCGGCGTAGACCGTTTCGATCTCGACATCAATGAGATCAATATGCTTGATCGTCAGGCGGACACGGGAGCCGGGAAGCTGGGGCGGCAGCGACGGAACCTTGAAGATGAGCGGGATTTCGACACATTTGACCAGATTATCGCGCAGCACGATGGCTTCGAGCGTCTCGCGGGCGTCCTGGCGCAGCCAGCGCAGGCACCAGTAACGCTCCATGCGGCGCTGGAATTCGCTGTATTCGGCGTAGGTCAGCTCAAAATCGCGCATCGCCGCCATCAGCTCGGTCGATTTGGGCGCAAACGCGGGTTCGCTGCCCTGCAGGACAGAAATGAGTTGCCACTGGTTGACGAGGTCGACGTAGCGCCGCAGGGGTGAACTCGACCAGGCGTAGCAATCCACCCCCAGGCCCTCGTGGGGTGCGGCAAGTGTCGACATCTTGACCTTGCCTCCGCCCTGAACGCGGTAAATGCCGGGGATGCCGGCTTCATCGAGCACCTTGCCCCAGGTGGAGTTGGTCAGGATCATGAATTCGGCCACCAGCTTGTCCATCGGCGAGCCGCGCAGGCGGTGGCTGATCGTGACCACCCCGGCGCCGTCCGGGGTGTCCTGCGTCCAGTCGACGTGGAAGTTGTAATCGACCTGTTGGGCGAACGCCGCCGGTTTACCGCGCCCGGCTTCGAGCACGTTGGCCAAGTCCCACAGCAGGGTGAGTTCCTTCTTCCACTCGAAGTCGGGGCCGCCTTCGGTGAGCGTGGTTTCGTTGAACACCGGCTCGATATTGTGATGGCGCAGGTTGGCGGCAATCGGCACGCGCTCGATTTTGCTCTCGAAGGCGGTGATGGTCAGGTCGGGGCGCACGTCGAGGTAGAGCGAGAGCGCCGGACAGGTGCTGCCTGCGGCCAGCGTCGCCACGCTCACCGCTTCATCGGGCAGCATGGTGATCTTGTTGCCCGGCATGTAGACGGTCGACAGACGGCGGCGGGCGATGGCGTCGAGCGCGGAGCCGCGGGCAAAGCCCAGCGCGGGCGCGGCAATATGGATGCCGATCTGCCAGCCGCCTGCGGCGCGGGGGGTGACTGAAAACGCATCGTCGATTTCGGTCGTGGTGGCGTCGTCGATCGAGAACGCCGCGACGTCGGCCACGGGCAAATCGGCGGGTATTTGCAGGGGCTCGAACGCGGGAAAGTCGGTGCCTTCGGGGAAACTTTCAAACAGGAAGCGGTTGTAGTGCAGGGCGTAGCTCGATTCCAGCGCGCCGCATTTCAGCAACAGCCGCGCCGCAGACAGCCCGGTGGCCACGCACGCAGCCTCCAGCGCCTTGACTTCGATGCGGTTGCGATCCGGGCGGTAGAGGATTTGCGCGATCAGGCCGTCGAATTCGGCGGGAAGCTGCCCGGCGACGAGTTCGGCGCACATGCGCTCGGCGGCTTCGGCCTGCAGGCGCTTTTTCTCCATCCCGGCCAGCGCGGCCTGGAGAATTTCCGCCGGAGCCTTGCGAAAGCGCCCTTTGCCCTTGCGGTGAAACCAGATCGGCGCGGCGTGGAGTTTGAACAGCAGGGACGCAGCCTCCACCGCGCTCGCGGTGTGGCCGTAATACTCGGCGGCAAGCTCAGTGAACGAAAATTCATCGTCGCCGCACACTTCCCACAGAAATTCGAGTTCAAACGTCGCGGACGCGGCTTCGGCCTGGGCGAGCAAGGCACCGGGGTCGGGCTCACGGAATTCGAGCAGCACGTTGGCGCGCTTGACCTTCACCCGCTTGCCGTGGGTGTTCTCGACCTGGAGCGAGGCATCGTTATCAGCGAGAACCGTCCCCGCGCGGAAGGCGCCATCCTCTTCAAACAAAACGAACATTAATCTGCCGCCGTGACTAAACGCAGCAGTTTACTACCGCTTTGGCCTGCGCGGGATTCCCTAAGCAGCGCTCCACGTCACCCAACCGAACTGCGCCGCGGCGAGTACGAGCAGGCCGAACACGATGCGGTACCAGGCAAAGAACTCGAAGCTGTGGCTGGCAATAAAGCGCAGCAACCAGCGCACGCACAAAAACGCCGACACGAACGAGGCGATAAAGCCCACCGCCCACATGTCGAGGTCTTGCAGCGAGAGCAGGTGGCGCTCCTTGTACAGCTCATACACGGTCGCCGCGGCCAGGGTCGGAATCGCCAGGAAGAAGGAAAATTCGGTCGCCGCCTTGCGCGACAGACCGAAAAACAACCCGCCGATGATGGTCGCCCCCGAGCGGCTGGTGCCCGGAATCAGGGCGCAAGCCTGGGCAAAGCCGAGTTTCAGCGCATCCAGCGGCTTCAGCTCGTCCACGCTCTGGATGGTAACGGTATGCGTGCGCCGTTCCGCCCACAAAATGACCAGCCCCCCGATAATCAGCGCCAACGCCACCGGCACGGGGTGGAACAGGACGGCCTTGATGTATTTACCCAGCAGCAGTCCCAGCATCGCCGCCGGGATAAAAGCGAGCACCAGATTGATCACCAGCCGGTTAGCCACTTCGTCCCGCCCCAGCCCGGCAAAGGTGGCAATGATGCGCGCACGGTATTCCCAGCACACCGCCAGAATCGCCGCCGACTGGATGACGATCTCAAACAGCTTGCCGCGCTCATCATTGAAGTCCAGCAACTCCCCGACCAGAATCAGGTGCCCGGTCGACGAAATCGGCAAAAACTCGGTGAGTCCCTCGACGATGCCGAGGATTAACGCAATCAGGAGCAGGGGAAGGGCCATGATGGGGGCGGGGGGAAGGGAGCAGCGGATTATACGTGTGGCGCGGAGATGTTGCGCTCGACCCGACTACGGGCGGTTCAACAAACTCATCTTTACTCTTCGCCTTCAAAAATTCCATCCAGTCCCACAACGTGGAGCCGTCCGTGTTTCGTGGCAGCTTGGTCAGATAGAAGATGATGCGCTCGCGCAGATCGGGTTGGTCGACGAGCTGGATCTCGATGTCTATCAACTTGCCGGAGCGGGTTCTGAGCTTGACGTCGAGAATGCTCAACTTGTTGTCGCCTCAGCCGTCTTGCGAAGCGCCCCTGCCCTTCAAAGCTGAAGCCGGTCGAGCAATTCACGTTCTACCTTGATCGCGCGCGAGTCCTGCGCCAGACCGCCGCCGGAGAGGAGGAAGGTGTCTTCGGCGCGCTCGCCCAGGGTGGTGATTTTGGCGGTTTCGACGTTGATGCCGTGGTGGGAGAGTACTTCGGCGACATCGAACAGCATGCCGGGGCGGTCGGCGCTGGTGAGGGACAGGATGTAATGGCGACCGGCTTCGTCGGGGCGCAGGCTCACCTGCGGGGTAATGGGGAAATGCTTGACCTGGCGCGACAGCCGCCCCGGCGACGGGCGCACGATGTCGCCGGGTGTTTGCAGGGTGACGGTGAGATCGTGTTCGATCAGGGCGATGAGGTCACGATAATCGTCGTTGTCGTCGTCGTCGAGGGCTTTTTGCACCATGAAACTGTCGAGGGCGTAACCGTGGCGGGTGGTATAGATTTTGGCGTCGAGAATGGAGAAGCCTTTGCGGCTGAAAAAGGCGCACAGCCGCATGAAGAGGTCTTTCTGGTCCGGTACGTAAATCATGACCTGAACGCTTTCGCCTTCTTCCGAGACCCGCGCCCTGACCACGGGCGCGCTGCCCGCGATACAGAAATAAAGCATGCGGGTATGCCAGGCGATTTCATCCGAACTGTGACGCATGAAGTAAACCGCTTCAAATTGCGCCCACAATTCGTCTTCGATGCCGAAGCGCAGGCCGTGGAAGCGCAGGATGTGGCGGGCGTTTTCCTGGCGGCCGTCCAGCCCGAGCGCCTGTTGTGCGGTTGTGCCGCGCAGCAGGCTGCGGGTGGCGAAGAACAGGTCTTCGAGCAGTTTGCCTTTCCAGCCGTTCCACACTTTGGGGCTGGTGCCGCGGATGTCGGAGTGGGTGAGCAGATAGAGCGCGGTGAGCTGGCGTTCGGTGGCGACGGTGGCGGCAAAATGTTCGATGACCTGGGGATCGGTGGTGTCTTCCTTTTGCGCTACGTGTGACATGGTGAGGTGGTGGCGCACTAGCCACACCGCGAGTTCGGTGTCTTCCGCCGGCACCTCGTGGTGGACGCAGAATTCGCGCACGTCGGTCATGCCCAGCACCGAGTGATCGCCTCCGCGACCCTTGGCGATGTCATGGAACAGGGCGGCGATGTAGAGCACCCATGGCCGCTCGAAGGCGAGAATCAGGCGGGTCATCAGCGGGTATTCGTGGGCATATTCGGTGGTGGTGAAGCGGCGCACGTTGCGCAGCACCAGCAGGGTGTGTTGATCGACGGTGTAGGCGTGGAACAGGTCGTGCTGCATCTGGCCCAGAATCCGGCGCCAGGACGGCAGGTAGCGCGACAGGATGCCGTATTGGTTCATCCGCCGCAGGGCATGGAGCACGCCCTGTTTCTGGCGCAGGATGTCCATGAAGATTTTGCGATGCACCGGGTTGGCGCGGAACGCGGCGTTGATGAGGCCGCGGTTGACCCACAGGGCGCGCATGGTGCGGGCGCTCAGGCCCTTGAGTTCCGAGCGTTGCTGTAACAGCAGAAAGCATTCGAGCAGTGCCGTGGGGGAGCGTTCGAATTCGTCATCGTTGCGGATGTCGAGCAATTCGCGCACGACCTGGAAGTGTTCGCCGATGATGATCGCGGGGAGTTTGCGCTCGGAGCGTTCGGTAAAAATCTCGTTGCCGTAGTTCGCCAGCAGGATGGCGTTGATCTGGGTGAGTTTTTTCGCCGTGAGGTAATAGCGCTGCATCAGGATTTCCGACGCACGCTTGGCGGCGGTGGCCTCGATGCCCATGGCGTGGGCGAGCTTTTCCTGATGGTCGAACAGCAGGCGGTCTTCTTCGCGCCCGGTCAGGTAGTGGAGGCGGATGCGCACATGCTGCAGAAAGCGTTCGCCGCTGCGGATGTCGTTCGCCTCGGTGCCGGTGAGCATGCGGTGGCGGGCGAGTTCGCGCCAGTTGTGGCCGAGCCCCGCGGCGCGGGCAATCCAGCTCACCATCTGCAGGTCACGCAGGCCGCCGGGGCTTTCCTTGCAGTTGGGTTCCAGCGCATAGGGGGTGTCGTTGTGGCGCGCGTAACGCTGCTCGCGTTCGAGCAGTTTGGCCTTGAAGAACTCGCGCACGTCGAGATGTTCGCGGTAGCGCCGGCAAAAGTGACTGAACAGCGACTTGTCCCCGACGATCAGGCGCGCTTCGAGCAGGTTGGTCTGGATGGTGATGTCGCCCGCCGCCGCTTCCAGGCATTCGTCGATGGTGCGCACCGAATGACCAATGGCAAGGCCGATATCCCACAGCGCCCGCACCAGTTCAGCGAGCTTCGCTGCCAGCGCCTCATCGGCCGGGGTGGGGAGGAGGAATAGCAGATCGACGTCCGAGCTGGGGAAAAGCTCGCTGCGACCATAGCCGCCCACCGCCACCAGCGCGGCATAGGCGGGTATCTTGCGGCTGTGCCAGAGTTGGGCGATGGTCTCATCCACCAGTCTGGCGTGGCCGTGGAGCAGTTGGGTGGTCAGCGGTTTGGCTTCGTAGGCAGCGCGCAGGGCCGCCCGCCCGGCGATGATGTTCACCCGTGCGGCGGCGATGGCCTGTTGCAACTCGGTGATCGGTTCCATGGACAGTGCTCAGGCCGGGGACGCAGTCGGGGCGGCGAGGGGCTGCGCCACCTTGATTTTCCCGTCTACCAGCGCCGGTGGGGGCGGGCAGGCGGCGGACAGTGACAGCACGTCCACGCCGGTCTCGGTGACCAGCACGGTATGTTCCCATTGCGCCGACAGGCTGCGATCTTTGGTCACGATCGTCCACCCGTCGCCCAGCTCCGAGATCGCCGCCTTGCCGGCGTTGATCATGGGCTCGATGGTGAAGATCATCCCCGGTGCGAGTTCGAGTCCGGTGTTGGGGCGACCGTAGTGCAAGACCTGCGGCGCTTCATGAAATTTGCGCCCGATGCCGTGGCCACAGAATTCGCGCACGACCGAGAAGCCGTTGCCTTCGGCGTGACGCTGGATCACATGGCCGATGTCGCCAAGCCGTGCGCCGGGCTTCACGGCGGCAATGCCCAGCCACATGCATTCGTGGGTCACCTGACACAGCCGTTTGGCGAGAATCGAGGCTTCGCCGAGGATGAACATGCGGCTGGTATCGCCGAAAAAGCCGTCCGGCGTGATGATGGTGACATCAATATTGAGGATGTCGCCTTTCTTGAGCGCCTTCGGCCCCGGAATGCCGTGGCAGATCTGGTGATTGACCGAGGTGCAGATCGACGCCGGGTAAGGCGGGTAGCCTGCGGGCTGGTAGTTGAGCGTGGCCGAGGTGGTGTGCTGCACTTCGGTCATGTATTTATGACAAAGGCGATCGAGTTCGCCCGTGGTGACGCCGGGTTTGACGAAGGGTTCGATGTAATCCAGCACTTCCGCAGCGAGGCGGCAGGCAACGCGCATGTGGGCGATTTCGTCGGGGGTTTTGGGTTTGACGCTCATTATGGTGTCGGGGGCGCTGCAAAAAAGAGAAGGGAAAGTAGGCTAGGCTAGCGCATGCGCGGCGGGCGGGCAAATTTTGTCCTCGGCGCATGGATAACAGGGGGCAAATATCAGGCGCTGTTCACTGGATCTGACACCTGCCCCAAACGTTGTGTCAGTGCTTCGGCTTGTGCAGCGAACTTTCCCGGATTTTTGTGCTGCAATTGCGTCAGATTGTGCAGCTTCCAGCGCATCCCCGGCAGGTGTTCTGCATGAGCTATCCCCAGTAGCGGCCATTCTGGACGACCGGCGGCGAGCGACAGCAGGAAGCTGCGCTCATCCGTATCCAGCCCGTATTGCAATTCATGCACCATTCGTTCGCGTACTGCCAGCAATTGCGCAAGTTCTACCGGTTTGGTGGTCATGCCTTTGAAACTGTGCACATATTCCCACTCGATATTCTTCAAAGTGGGAAACAGTACTTCATGAACAGGGCGATTGTGGCAGGCGAGATAGATGACGAACGCACGCCGGATATTTGCGGTGATGCCTTCGTGGGCAAACAGTTGCATCACGTCGAACCGGTCGCGGGGATGCTGGCGATCCATGGCGGCGACGAGTTTCCCCCCATACATGTCTTCCAGCGACACGACGGGAATTTCCATGTCCGCCAGCAAGGTAGTGCGTGCGCTCGGTGTCAGGGAGGCGGCGCGTACCGGGTAGACCGTGCCACGTGTCACGAAATTGACTTCGACCTTGATTTCAATACCAGCGTTTCGCACCAGCAATTTGGTTTCGCCTGCCCCGACCGCTCCAATTGTGTGCGTTTGATAGCCCCGCGCTGTCAGGCGTTCAGCGCTGCGCCGGATGGCTTCATTGATGCAACTCAGTGCCTCATTGCGCGCCAGGCGGTAGTCAGGAAATACCAGATCCAGATCAACAGAGAGGCGAGGCATGTCACGGACAAACAGGTTGATTGCCGTGCCGCCCTTGAGCGCGAAATGTCCCTCTGCGAAGACGAATGGCGCGACCTGTATCAGCAGGCGGGCGGTGTCCAGATAAACCTGATTCATGGCTTGAGCACCAGCAGACCGTCCCTGGAGCGGGAGACCCAGGCGCGTTTGCCGCCAGTGGGCAGTTGCGCCGGATCGAGTTTTACCGCCCAGGGCAAGGCAAGTTCGCGTCCGAGTTGAAGGCAAAGGCGCACGGTTTTGACACTGGTGCAATGCTGTAGCAACTCGCCTAATACATCAGCGCGCAGGCTATAGGTGCTTTCGGTCAGTTCCCGTGCTTCTTGCAATGACTGGCTCACTCCTACCTCACTGAGCACTTCCAGCAAGGCTCGTTCTGGTGTTGAGACCCGTGGCGTATTGCTGCGTTTTTCAAACGGATCAGCATGAAGCGGAGCATCAGAGGCTTCGTCAAACAGCCGTTTGCGGCGGTATTGGGCAGGAAAACGTTCCTTGAACCAGTCAGGCAGCCGCACGCTTGTCCACCCGAAGAGTTGCAGGACAGGGTTGTGGGACAAGTAGTGCCTCACCCCATACCAGTCAAGCGCCGACTTGCCTCCCACGTGCAGCCCGACAACCGTGCGCTGCAACAGGAGAAGGCCGGCAGACAAGATCAGCGTATCGTTGGGACGGCAGTACACGCCACGCGCCAGCCGCGTCAGCCAACCGGCACGCACGTAATACACCGCCAGGTTGGCCGAGATATCGTGCGTGGCTAAATCCTCTGTGGTCAAAGGCGTGCCCGGCAGCCATTGACGGTAGAGAGAGTTTAGTTTCGTGCGTACAGTCGTAGTCATACTACGATATATAACGCTATTCCAAACGGGCGGCAAGCTCAGTTTTGCCCCTCTGCCACACCTGCCACCGTTCGCCGGGAAAGAGGGGCAGCGGGTTTGCGACCGCCTGATCATCGATGCGGGTGAAATATGCGCCGAGCAGTTGGGTCAGCGTCTCGGGGGCGGCGGCGAACGGCGGGCCTTTGCCTTCCTCGCCATAAAAAAAGAATCCGGCCACAATGCCACCCGGTTTGAGTAAGCGCGCTGTCTGGCGGGCATAGTCCGGCCACAGGTGGCGGGGCAGGGCGCAGAGGAAGGCGCGCTCGAAGATGAGGTCGAAGCCCTCATTGGGAGCGTAGGTGAAAAAATCGCCGTGCACGAGCTCGCCCTTCCAGTCCGTGAGCACTTCCCGTGCGGCGGCGACCGCTGCGGCGGAAAAATCGAGCGCGACGACGTGGGCGCCCAGCGCGGCAAAACATCCGGCTTCAAATGCATGCCCGCAGCCGGGAATCAGCACGCGCAGACCATGCAGCGGCGCGTTGGGGGTCGTCCCGGTGTGGCCGAGACAGCCGGGCAGGGTGGGCAGAAAACGGCTGAGTTCGGGATGCATCCGGCCATCCTGCCAGGGCATGCAACCAGACTGGAAGCGGCTATCCCAGAATTCCGCGAGTTCGGGGCGTTGGTGTGGAGGTTTTTCCATGGAGAGAGCGTTTTACCGTGCTTGCCCAAGCATGTCCAGCGCCACCGCTTCCGCCACCCTGATCCCGTCCACTCCTGCCGATAAAATGCCACCAGCGTAGCCCGCGCCTTCGCCGGCAGGGTAGAGCCCGCGCACATTCACGCTTTGCAGATTCTGCCCCCGGGTGATGCGCAAGGGCGACGAGGTGCGGGTTTCGACCCCGGTGAGGATGGCGTCGGGCAGGGCGAAACCGCGAATCTGGCGCTCGAAGAGCGGGATGGCTTCGCGGATGGCTTCGATGGCGTAGGGCGGCAGCGCGGTGGAGAGGTCGGTGAGTTCGACGCCGGGTTTGTAGGAGGGCTCGACTTCGCCCAAGGCGGTCGATGCCCGTCCGGCGAGGAAATCGCCGACCCGCTGCACGGGGGCGTTGTAGTTGCCGCCCCCCAGTTCAAACGCCCGCGACTCAAACGTGCGCTGCAGGGCGATGCCGGCGAGCGGCCCGCCGGGGTAATCGGTGGGCGAGATGCTGACGACGAGACCGGCGTTGGCATTGCGTTCTGCGCGTGAATACTGGCTCATGCCGTTGGTGACGACCCGTCCCGGCTCCGAGGTGGCCGCGACCACGGTGCCGCCGGGACACATGCAGAAGCTGTACACCGCACGGCCATTTTGGGCGTGATGGACGAGCTTGTAGTCCGCCGCGCCCAGCAGCGGGTTGTCCGCGTGTTTGCCCAGCCGGGCGCGGTCGATCAGGGATTGCGGGTGCTCGATGCGAAAACCGATTGCAAAGGGCTTCGCTTCCATGAACACGCCGCGGGCGTGCAGGGTCTCGAAGGTGTCACGGGCGCTATGGCCGAGGGCGAGGATGACATGGTCGCTGCGCAGCTCGCTGCCATCGGCCAAGGTGAGGCCGCGCACCTGACCGTCTTCAATCAGCAGGTCGACCACCCGCGCCTGGAAACGGATTTCACCGCCGAGTTTGATGATTTCAGCGCGCATCTTTTCGACCATGCTCACCAGGCGGAAGGTGCCGATATGGGGCTTGGCGAGGTAGAGAATTTCCTCGGGCGCACCGGCCTTGACGAACTCGGTGAGCACCTTGCGTCCGTGGTGTTTGGGATCTTTGATCTGGCTGTAGAGCTTGCCGTCGGAGAACGTGCCCGCGCCGCCTTCGCCAAACTGGACATTGGATTCGGGGTCGAGCACATGATTGCGCCACAGTTTCCAGGTGTCCTGGGCGCGCTCGCGCACGGTGGCGCCGCGTTCGAGCACCAGCGGACGAAACCCCATTTGCGCCAGCACCAGCGCAGCGAAAATGCCACACGGCCCGAACCCCACCACCAGCGGGCGATGGGGGAGCGTGGCCGGGGCCTGGGCGACGAAATGGTAGCGGGTGTCGGGGCTGAGGCTGATGTGAGGGTCGGCGGCAAATTGGTGCAGGCGCGCGGCCTCGGTGCTGGCTCCCGCAGCGAGTTCGACATCGACGGTGTAGACGAAGTCCAGCCCCTTGCGTGCGTCGTGGCTGCGTTTGAACACGGTGAAGGTGAAGGCCGTCGGCCCGATTTGCAGCCGGGCGGCGATGGTGGCGGCAAGCGCGGCGGGGGGGTGGTCGAGCGGCAGGCGGAGTTCGGTGATGCGCAGCATGAAGGCGGGCTTACCGCGTCAAACCGCAAACACGAGCTTGACCCGCAGCGATTCGCCGCGTTCGATGAGGCCCAGCAGGCGGTCGATGTTGGGGTGGTGGCCGGGGTTGGTGTGGGCGTCTTCGCTGTGTTCGGCGTAGAGTTCCAGGCCTTTTTTCGCCGCTTCGGGGGTGATGGCGCCGTAGAGTTGGGCGAGGTGGTTGTAGACCACGAGGGAGCCGGTCTGGCCGGGTTTGTTTTCGACTTGCCCGACCACTTCACCGGCGTCATTGATGAACTGGATTGCGGCCAGATGGGAGACGCCGGGGAGTTGTTTGAGGTTATCGGCAAAGGCCATTGCTGAACTGGCCTCAGATGCGCCCGGCAAGCTCGGCGGCCTTGCCGATGTAGCTCGCCGGGGTCATGGCCAGCAGGCGGTCGCGTTCGCGTTGCGGGATTTCCAGCGTGGCGATGAAGCTGTGCAGGGCTTCACGGGTGATGCCTTTGCCGCGGGTCAGGGCCTTCAAGGTGTCGTAGGGATTTTCGATGCCGAAACGACGCATCACGGTTTGTACCGGCTCGGCCAGCACTTCCCAGCAGTTGTCGAGGTCGGCGGCGAGGCGTTGCGGATTGGCGACGAGTTTGCCCAGTCCATTGCCCAGACTTTCGAGGGCGAGCACGGTGTGGCCGAAGGCGACGCCCATGTTGCGCAGGACGGTGGAGTCGGTGAGGTCGCGCTGCATGCGCGAGATCGGCAGTTTTTCGGAGAAATGGCGCAGCACGGCGTTGGCGAGGCCGAGATTGCCTTCGGCGTTCTCGAAATCAATCGGGTTGACCTTGTGCGGCATGGTCGAGGAGCCGACTTCGCCTTCTTTCGGTTTCTGGATGAAATAGCCCAGCGAGATGTACATCCACAGGTCGCGGCAGGCGTCGATGAGGATGGTGTTGGTGCGGGCGATGGCGTCGAACAGCTCGATCATGACATCGTGCGGTTCGATCTGGATGGTATAGGGGTTGAATTCGAGCCCGAGCGATTCGATGAAGCGGCGGTTGAAGGTTTCCCAGTCGAATTCCGGCCATGCCGAGAGGTGGGCGTTGTAGTTGCCGACCGCGCCGTTGAACTTGGCCACGAGCGTGACTGCGGCGATTTGTTTGCGCGCCCGCACCAGACGGGCGACGATATTGGCCATTTCCTTGCCCAGGGTGGTCGGGCTGGCGGGTTGGCCGTGGGTGTGGGCCAGCATCGGCAGCGCGGCATGCAAGTGGGCGGCATTGCGCAGGCGGTTGATGACCGCATCGAGCGCGGGCAGCAGCACTTCGTCGCGGGCGCCCTGCAACATCAGGGCGTGGGCGGTGTTGTTGATGTCTTCCGAGGTGCAGGCGAAATGGATGAACTCGGCGACGCGGGTGATTTCGGTATTGTGGGCGAAGCGCGTCCTCAGCCAGTATTCCATGGCTTTGACATCGTGATTGGTGCGCGCTTCTATCGTTTTGACTGCCGTGCTGTCCTCTTCATTGAAAGCCGCAGCCACGGTTTCAAGCTCGGTGATGGCGGCTGCGGAGAAGGGCGGGATTTCGCCGAGTTCTGCTTCGGCGGCGAGCGCCAGCAGCCAGGCGATTTCGACCTTGACCCGGTTCTTGATCAGGCCGTGCTCGGAGAAATGCGTGCGCAGGCGGCTGACCCTGGTTTGATAACGACCATCCAGCGGGGAGAGCGCGGTCAGGGGCGAGGGGGGGGGAGTGCTGGGCATGACAAAACTTCCGGGAGATGAAAAAACCGCTTCAGGAGCGGTAATCGGCGTTGATTTTGACGTAATCGTAAGAGAAATCGCAGGTCCACACCGTAGCGCGGCTGCCGCCACGGGCGAGGTCGATGCGCACCGTGAGTTCCTCGTCTTTCATGATCCGTGCGCCTGCGGCGTCGGCATAGCTGGCCGCACGACCGCCATGTTCGGCGACGAGCACCGATTCAGCAGGGTTGCCGAGCCAGACCCGTAGCTTGCTGACATCCAGATCGTTGATCCCGGCGTAGCCAATGGCGGCGAGGATGCGGCCAAGGTTGGGGTCGGAGGCGAAGAAGGCGGTCTTGACCAGCGGCGAATGCGCCACGGCGTAGGCGACCTGGCG
This sequence comes from Betaproteobacteria bacterium, assembly GCA_025997045.1. Lineage (GTDB taxonomy): Bacteria > Pseudomonadota > Gammaproteobacteria > Burkholderiales > Rhodocyclaceae > WRNU01. The sequence goes on along the minus strand of BNUB01000037.1, from coordinate 7,671 downwards.
GCATTCTGCGCGGCTGCTGCCGCCTTCGACTTCGATGCTCATGAATTTGGTCGCGCCCTCGCCATCGCGGACGATGGACTGGGCCAGGTGGACGGCGACCGCGGTGATGGCCTCACTCAGGGCGCGGTAATCGGCGCTGTCCGCTGCGTTGATCCCGGCGTTACCGGCCTGCCCGGTGGCGATGACGATGAAGGAGTCGTTGGTCGAGGTGTCGCCGTCGACGGTGATGCTGTTGAAGGAAGCGTCCGCCGCCTCGCGGGTGAGCGCTTCGAGCAGGGGCTGGCTCACCGCCGCGTCGCAGGCGACGAAGCCGAGCATGGTCGCCATGTCGGGATGAATCATGCCCGCGCCCTTGGCGATGCCGGTGATAGTGACGGTTTTCCCGCCAATTACAACTTGTCTGGAAACGGCCTTGGCGATGGTGTCGGTGGTCATGATCGCGTGCGCGGCGTCAAACCAGCCGTCAACGCGCAAGTCAGCGAGCGCCTTCGGTAATCCGGCAAGGAGACGATCCATCGGCAGGGGTTCAAGGATGACCCCGGTCGAGAACGGCAACACCTGCCGCGCCTCGATACCGAGTTTCGCGGCAAGCGTCGCGCATGTCGCGCGGGCGTCGGCCAATCCCTGTTCGCCTGTTCCGGCGTTGGCGATGCCGGTGTTGATCACCAGCGCACGAATGCTGTTCGCATCCAAAGAGAGGTGTTCCCGGCACACGATGACCGGCGCGGCGCAGAAGCGGTTTTGTGTAAAAACGCCCGCCACCCGGCTGTCGGGAGCCAGTTCGATGACGGTCACGTCGCGCCGGTTGGCTTTGCGGATGCCTGCTTCGCCCGTGCCGAGGCGCACGCCGGGCACGGGGAGCAGCGCGGCGGGGAGAGGGGGAGTCAGCTTGACGGGCATGATTTGTTGATGAACCCAGGTGATTCGTTGGAAAGCTCCCTCTCCCCTTGCGGGAGAGGGGAGAAGATCAGTTCAATTTGCCGTGGCAATGCTTGAATTTCTTGCCCGAACCGCAGGGGCAGGGGTCATTGCGCCCGACCTTGGGCCCGGCAGAGGCGGGGTTGGGGGAGCGGGTGGCGGCATCGGCGAGATTGTCTTCGTAATCGGCGTGCTGGAAGCGGAGGTTTTCGGCCTCTGCATGCGGCGCTTCGAGCGCGGCGAGCTGCTGTTGCGCGGCTTCGGTGCGGATTTGCACCGTCAGCAGCACGCGGGTTACGTCGCTGCGCACCGTGTCAAGCAGGGCCTCGAACAGTTCAAACGCTTCGCGCTTGTATTCCTGTTTGGGATTTTTCTGCGCATAGCTGCGCAGGCCGATGCCCTGACGCAAAAGATCGAGCGCGGCGAGGTGTTCGCGCCAGGAATTGTCGAGCGTGTTCAACATGATGTTGTGCTCGAACTGACGCCAGGCCTGCGGGTCGGCGGGGGCGATCTTTTTCGTGTAGGCGTCTTCGGCTGTCTCGAAGATGCGCTGCACGATGGCGTCGTCGTCGAGGCTGGCATCGCTCTTCACCCACTGCGCGACGGGCAGGGGCAGGAGGAAATCCGCCGCGAGCGCCTGCTCCAGGCCGCTCAGATCCCACTGTTCTTCAACGCTGTCTTCGGGCACGTAGCGGCGGAACACGTCGTGCAGCACCCCTTGGCGCATCGCCTGAATGGTCTCGGAGATGTCGTCGCTCTCCAGCAATTCGTTGCGCTGCTGGTAGATGACCTTGCGCTGATCGTTGGCGACATCGTCATATTCGAGCAGTTGTTTGCGCATGTCGAAATTGCGCTGTTCCACCTTGCGCTGGGCGGATTCGAGCGAGCGCGTGACCATGCTGGCTTCGATCGCTTCGCCTTCGGGCATTTTCAGCCGCACCATGATCGCGTTCAGGCGTTCCCCGGCAAAAATCTTCAGCAGCGGGTCTTCGAGCGAGAGATAGAAACGCGACGAGCCGGGGTCGCCCTGCCGCCCGGAGCGGCCACGGAGCTGGTTGTCGATGCGGCGCGATTCGTGGCGTTCGGTGCCGATGATGTGCAGACCACCGGCGGCGACCACTTGCTCGTGCACCGCCTTCCAGTCTGCGCGCAGGGCGGCGATCTTCGCTTCTTTTTCCGCGTCCGGCAGTTTGGCGTCGGCGCGCACCAGATCGACCGGTTTTTCAATATTGCCGCCCAACACGATGTCGGTGCCGCGCCCGGCCATGTTGGTGGCAATCGTCACCACGCCCGGACGCCCCGCCTGGGCCACGATGCCGGCTTCGCTGTCGTGCTGCTTGGCGTTGAGTAGCTGGTGCTCGATGCGCTTGTCTTTAAGCAGGCCGGAGAGGTATTCGTTGGTTTCGATCGAGGTGGTGCCCACCAGCACCGGCTGACCGCGTTTGACGCAATCTTCGATGTCGGCGATCACCGCCGTCCATTTCTCCGCCGCAGTGCGATACACCTTGTCGTTTTCGTCCAGCCGTTTGGACGGCTGGTTGGTCGGGATCACCACCGTCTCCAGGCTGTAGATCTGGTGGAATTCGTAGGCTTCGGTATCCGCCGTGCCGGTCATGCCGGCGAGCTTGCCATACATGCGGAAGTAATTCTGGAAGGTGATAGTCGCCAGGGTCTGGTTTTCCGACTGCACCTTGGCGCCTTCCTTGGCCTCGACCGCCTGATGCAGGCCGTCCGACCAGCGCCGCCCGGCCATCAGCCGCCCGGTGAATTCATCGACGATCACCACCTCGCCGTTCTGCACCACGTAGTGCTGATCCTTGTGGTAGAGCACATGGGCGCGCAGCGCAGCGTAGAGGTGATGCACCAGCATGATGTTGGCCGGGTCGTACAGCCCGCCGCCCTTGGTGAGCATGCCCGCTTGCGCCAGCAGGCGCTCTGCGGTTTCGTGCCCCTGCTCGGTGAGCAAGACCTGATGCGCCTTGAGATCGACGGTGTAGTCGCCGGGCGTCTTGATATCGTCGCCTTCGCCTTCCTGCTTCTTCAAGTGCGGCGCGACCTCGTTCATCTTCAGGTACAGCTCGGTGTGATCTTCGGCCTGGCCCGAGATGATCAGCGGCGTGCGCGCTTCGTCGATGAGGATGGAGTCCACCTCGTCGACGATGGCAAACGACAGCGCACGCTGCACCCGGTCGCCTGCGGTGTAGACCATGTTGTCGCGCAGGTAGTCGAAGCCGAATTCGTTGTTGGTGCCGTAGGTGATATCGGAAGCGTAGGCCGCCTGCTTCTCGGTGTGGTTCATCCGCGACAGGTTGCAGCCCGTGCTCAGGCCGAGGAAGCTGTAGAGGCGTCCCATCCATTCCGCGTCGCGGCTGGCGAGGTAGTCATTGACCGTCACCACGTGCACGCCCTTGCCGGGCAGGGCGTTGAGGTAAGCCGCCAGTGTCGCCACCAGCGTTTTGCCCTCGCCGGTGCGCATTTCGGCAATCTTGCCCGCGTGCAGCACCATGCCGCCGATCAGTTGCACATCGAAGTGGCGCATGCCGAGCACGCGCTTGCCCGCCTCGCGCACCACGGCGAAGGCTTCCGGCAACAGCGCGTCAATCGTTGCGCCTTGCGCGATGCGGTGCCTGAATTCGGTAGTCTTGGCGCGTAGCGCCTCGTCGGAGAGCGGCGAAATTTCGGCTTCAAGACTATTGATGAGGGCAACCGTCCGTGAATACTGACGTACCAGACGCTCGTTACGCGAGCCGAATATCTTTTTTAACAGACCGGAGATCATGAGATGGAGAGAACCAGGGTCGATTCGGAAAGGGGAGGAGTTTATCATGTCAAGCTCCCTGCCCGCGTAGCTGTTCGCTTGTTCTGCGCTGGCGTCGGGGCGCACCCTCGCTCCCTTCCTTTGCTCCTTGCCCTGTCCCTGCCCGATGCGCACACACTTCAACCGTCTTTTTGCCGACAATCCGCTGGAAGCGTTGGGGAACCACGCCGCCCGCCTGGAGCGCCTGCAGCGGGTGTTGGAGACGGGCGTGGCGGCGCAGTTCGCCCATGCCTGCCGGGTGGTCAATCTGAAAGACGACCCGGTGAAAGGCGATACCCTGATCGTGAGCGCTCGCGGCAGCGCGATCGCGGTGCGGCTCAAACAGAGCCTGCCCAGCCTGACCCGGCATTTCGCCCAGGCCGGTTATCCGCTGGCCGGGATCAAGATCAAGGTCGCCCTGCCGACAGAAGCGCCCCCGCCCCGTCCTGTGCCGACACGCACGATCTCGCCCGAGGCCCGCGCGCAAATCGAGGCGCTGGCCGCGAGCCTGCCCGAAGATGCCGCGCCCTTGCGCGCCGCGCTCGAACGGCTGGCGCGGCGCAGCCGGGAGGGCTGAGTTCAGGCGTTCAGGGGGTTCGCCGTGGTGTACCCGCCCAGTGCTTTTGCCAGCACCCGTGCAGTAGCCACACGGCAAGAATGGCCTGGGCCACGGGCAGGAGGATGCCCACGGCAAGCTGGGGAACGGTGATCTCGAGGATGCGTGGGTAAAGGGGCAGCGGCACGAAAGCGAAATACAGCGGCGATTCCCTGAAAAGTGCGTGGCAGAGCGCGTAGAGCACCAGAAAAGCCACGAAAGTCACGCCGAGGGGGTTTTTGATGTTGGGGGTGAGATGGAACCAGAGGACGCATGCCAGATCGCGGATGACGAAAGGCGCGAAGAGCAGGGGAGTGAACGCAAGCTCCCGTAGCGGTATGGTTCCATTTTTGAACGCCAGATAGTTGACCAGGCCGGTGATCAGGCTCAGGGCGAAAGCGAACAGGACGCTCACGAGGTAATTCGGCAAGCGGTGCAGGATCCGCACTTTGTCACGGCGCTGCCAGGCGATGAAAATTTGCTGTCCGGTGGCAGGATCTTTGGGCGCAAGCAGAAGCTGCACATAAACGCTCACCCAGGCGAGCAGGGCAGTGTAGGAGAGGTAATCGATCCACTTGATCCACTCGATCACAGATCTGGCCGGGGAGAGCAAGCCCATGCCCCACAACAGCCAGAACAGCAGAAAGCCCAGCCACCACCACGGCGTATTGCGCTCGAACAATTCACGGCGCATGGCCTGCCACAGCCCCACGAGCGACCAGCCGCACAGCGCCAGCAAGGAGAGCAGGGCGAACGTTGGCCGCTCCATTTCCAGTCCCAGCCAGACGCAGGTCTGGGGGTCGCGCAGCGCCAGAGACGGCGCGGTAAGCAACAGGCACAACAGCAGCCCCAGAACACCTGTCGCGGGCAGGTTCTTGGCTCGCGGGGACAGCGACAACATCATGGAGATTGCGTGCACCATCACGGCGAAGGCCGCCCAGGCCAGCACGATGAGCAGACTGTCGGTGATCTCTTCCATGCCGAGCGAGGAGATAAAGATCAGCAGCAACAGGAATGCCCCGTCATACCAGACGTGGAAGGTGGCGCCGAACAGCTTGCCCCACACCATCTGCCACGGGCCGAGTGCGGACATGCGCTGGGTGTCCCAGGTGCCCGCGCTGAACTCACGCACCAGGGACTGGCTGGCCTGGTAGGAACCCCAGAGCACGGTGAAAAAGAAAAACCCCGCCTGCGCGGCGTAAAAAATGATAACCCACAGGTCGATGTTATGGCGCTCGGTGTAAACAACGGAAGCCAGCGCCAGCCCGATCAGAAACGGGTCGATCAGCAGACGGGTGGCGGAAAATCCCAGTTTGAAGGTGCGGCGGAATTCCGGATTGTGTGGCAATACCTTGCTCATGCTGGCTGCTCCTGCCGTCCCACCGCGTCGAGATAGACATCCTGCAAGGCCCGGGTATGGGGGGAAAATTCCAGCACCGGCCAGCCCGCCTGCACCAGCTCATGCAATAACCGGCTTTGGGCGCGATCGTCGAGATCGCCTTCGATCAACAGCGCGGATGCCTGCAGGCGGGATTCCAGCCCCTGATCCTGCGCCCAGCGGTGCAGGGCGGTGAGATCAAAGGCAGCGCCCGTGTCGTGAGCGTCGGCCAGACGGATGCGCAGCAGGCGCTTTGGGCGGCTGGATTGCGTCGGGGACGAGGCGAGCGACTGATGGGCGCGCAGATGGCCATCGTCGAGCACCAGCATGGCGGTGCAGTAATGTTCCAGTTCAGCGAGGATATGGGACGACACCAGTATCGTCATGCCCTCGGCGGCCAGCGCTTTCATCAGCCCGGCCAGCTCCGCCCGTGCTTCCGGGTCAAGCCCGGAGGCCGGCTCGTCGGCCAGCAACAGGCGCGGGCGATGAACGATGGCCTGAGCCAGCGCCAGGCGTTGACGCTGGCCGCGGGACAGCAAACCGGCCTGTTCATCGAGTTTGTCGGTGAGCTGAACCTGCTCCAGCGTCCGGCGCACGGCGGCATCCGCTTCCGCCTCCGTCAGCCCGCGGCTGAGGGCAGCATGGCGCACACATTCCTGTGCGCTCAAATCCTGATACAGCCCGAAGTGATCCGGCAGATAACCCATCAGGCGGTGCGCCTCACGCGGGTTTTCCCCCGCGTCGATGCCGTGGATGAAGATGCGTCCGCAGCGAGGCTCTTCGAGCGCCGCAACGCTGCGCAGCAAGGTGGTCTTCCCCGCGCCGTTGGGGCCGACGAGCGCGGTGATGGACGCGGGCATCAGCGCGAAACTGACATCATCCAGCGCACGCCGACCAGGATAGTCGAAAGTGAGATGCTCGACCCTGACGATAGGGGACGGGTCGGCGGCGGTGAAAGTCATGGGTAAAGTACGTGAACGGTGAAATTGATCTGGAAGAATATATCAAAGGTGGACGCCCTGGAATCGACCACTCTCCCCCCTCGGGGCTGAAGTTTACCCATCATCCCGGATGGATGCCCCCTTCCGCCGGGGAAGTGCACGTTTTTCCCCTCTCCCGCTCGCGGGAGAGGGTGTCCCGCAGGGGCGGGAGAGGGTGTGCCGACGGCACGTCGGCGGTTTTTGCGGGTAAGCGATTACGGATGTTCGTGCTACGCCTGCTGGGAGCGACGGCGTCTCGCCGTCGCACGATGGCGAGGACGCCATCGCTCCCGGTGGCGGTCAGAACCGATATCCTGCCTTCACATTCCCGGTGACGCCTTCGCGTTTGCCTGTGTAGCCTTGCACGCCGACATCCAGTGACCAGCCTTTGGTGGCGGTGGGCGTTCCGGGAGCGACGGCGGCTCGCCGTCGCACGACGGCGAGGACGCCATCGCTCCCGGTGGCCCTCAGAACCGATATCCCGCTTTCACATTCCCCGTCACGCCTTCGCGTTTGCCTGTGTAGCCTTGCACGCCGACATCCAGTGACCAGCCTTTTTCGGCGCTTGGCGTCAAGGTCAGGCCGAGTTCAAGCAGGGCGGTGTCGCCTTTTAGCTTGGGGGCGTCCAGTTTGTAGCCGTAGATGCTGGCGTTGGCCTTGCCGTCGTATTCGTGTTCCCAGGCTGCGCCGAGCCAGGCGGTGGTTTGGGGGGTCAGGGCGTAATCCCATTTCGTGCCCAGTCTGGTTCTTTGTGAGGCTACGTCCTTGAATTTTACGGTTTCGCCGGTGGTGAGTTTTACGGTGTCGCCGTCTTGGTGGCTCCAGAGGTATTGTCCGTAGACATCCAGCTTGCTCTGCTCGGAGAGTTTCAGCACATAGCCTGCGCCGACGTGTGCGCTCAGGTAGGTGGATTTGGCGTTGTAGGCGCTGTGGAGGGTGGTGCCGTTGACGAAATGGCCGCCGAAGTCGGTTTTGACCTGGCCTGAGCGCAGGCTGGCGTCGA
>BNUB01000036.1 GCA_025997045.1 Betaproteobacteria bacterium | reverse complement strand
CATATAAATCTGTCGTGGCGTCTTTGGTTAAAAAGCCGGAGACGTATTGCTTTGCGCCAGCGGGCGTATTAGGTGTCGTGTCAAGGAGGGGCGCGGCGGCGAGGGTGAAAGTCAGTGGTGTGGCGTTTAGCGTCAGCGTGGGCGTGGCAATGCTGGAGGTGAGGAAGGTGAATTTTCGTGCGCCAGTTGGTTGCGCCGCTGGCTGGTAGCCGCTCGTTGTGGTCGCGGCAGATTTGCCAGAGCCTGAGGTGCTGGCATCAGATGTGAAGAGGACAGATGTCAGATCTAAATTGAAAGCGGGGCGGACAACATACGCCGGAAGCTGGACGTCGTGGCTGCCGAGGCTGCCGCCACCAGACCCGCCAGCGAAGGCGCTGCTACCATAGGTGGGCGAGCGCAACCACCACGAAGACGGGTCACTTCTAACACCATTGTCACTAATAGCGGTCCATTCCGAGTTGGACAGCGCCCAGAGCTTTTGATTTTCGACGTCCGCGCCACCGATACCGTCAGAAGAAGACGTCAAAGTCCGCTCGGTGATGACATCGAGTTCCTTGCCAAAACCGCTCGCTATGGTGACCATCCTGCTTTGCAGGGTGCTGGTGTGGTAATCACTCGGAACGCTACAGCTTCCTGCCCATCCGCCAGCGCATGTGCTGCCGCTCTCGCGGAACGCCATAGTTCCTCCAAACCCGCCCCCTGCCTCATTGCTCTTCAGCAATACGGTTACGCTGCCGTCCGGTTGGCTGCTGTAAATGTTTTTCCCGGAATTGCCAATCACCACCCACTCGTGTCCGGCAAAGTTGATTTGCGTGGTGTTTAACGTGGTCACGGGTGAAACGCCCCATTGCGACGGTGTTTGCGCCACAGCGGGCAAAGGGAAAATGGCGAGTAGGGCGAGATATAAAGGTAGGGCGGTTTCTCCGAAACCGCCGGATGTTACGTCCGGCGCGTTCGGAGAACGCGCCCTACCTAACTTGCTTGCTTGCTTGCTTGCTTGCTTGCTTGCTTGCTTGCTTGCTTGCTTGCTTGCTTGCTTGCTTGCTTGCTTGCTTGCTTGCTTGCGAAAATTGTTGTGCAGGTTTTGGAAAAGTCAAGGGAATTTACGGGGTTTTGCATGATTTATTTGCCTTGAGGGGGAGGAAATTCGGGGGATTTTAGTCTCTTTTGTGTGAGACTGACGGTGAAATAATTCCTGCGAGTGCGCTGTTTATCCATGTCTGAGCCGAACGCGATACCTGTCGCCCCTGTCAGCCCCGCCACGGGCGATGTCGTGAGCTTCCCCGGCAGCCCTTTTCGGCTCCACCGCAGCTTTCTTCCTGCGGGCGATCAGCCCGAGGCGATCGAGCAGTTGTGCGCGGGGATCGAGGATGGATTGCTCTACCAGACCCTGCTCGGCGTCACCGGCTCGGGCAAGACTTACACGATGGCCAACGTGATTGCCCGCATGGGGCGGCCCGCGTTGGTGCTGGCCCCGAACAAGACGCTGGCGGCGCAGTTGTATGCCGAATTCCGCGAGTTTCTGCCTGAAAACGCGGTCGAATATTTCGTCAGCTACTACGATTATTACCAGCCCGAAGCCTATGTGCCCTCGCGCGATCTGTTCATCGAGAAGGATTCCGCGATCAACGAGCACATCGAGCAGATGCGCCTGTCCGCCACCAAAAGCCTGATGGAGCGGCGCGACGTGGTGATCGTGGCCTCGGTGTCGTGTATCTACGGTATCGGCGATCCGGTGGATTACCACGCCATGATTCTGCATTTGCGTGAGGGCGAGAAGGTGGTGCACCGCGACCTCATTCACCGGCTGGTGGCGATGCAGTACACCCGCTCCGATCTGGATTTCCACCGCGGCACTTTCCGCGTGCGCGGTGATGTGATCGACGTTTTTCCGGCGGAGAACGCCGAATATGCGGTGCGGATTGAACTTTTTGATGACGAGATCGAGCATCTGACCCTGTTCGACCCGCTCACCGGCCAGACCCGGCACAAGCTCGGGCGCTTCACCGTCTATCCGTCGAGCCACTACGTCACCCCGCGTGAAACGGTGCTGAAGGCGATCGAGGCGATCAAGCTGGAGCTGGAAGAGCGCATCTCTTTTTTCCAGCGCGAAGGCAAACTCGTCGAAGCACAGCGCATCACCGAGCGCACCCGGTTCGAGCTGGAAATGCTCAACGAGATGGGATTTTGCAAGGGCATCGAGAATTACTCGCGCCATCTCTCCGGGCGTGCGCCGGGCGAACCGCCGCCGACCTTGATCGACTACCTGCCGACTGCGGCGCTGATGTTCATCGACGAATCGCATGTCACGATCGGTCAGGTCGGCGGCATGTACAAGGGCGACCGTTCGCGCAAGGAGAATCTGGTCAATTACGGCTTCCGCCTGCCTTCGGCGCTCGATAACCGGCCGCTGAAGTTCGATGAGTTCGAGCGCCTGATGCCGCAGACCGTGTTCGTCTCGGCCACCCCGGCGGCTTACGAGGCCGAACATCAGGGGCAGGTGGTCGAGCAGCTTGTGCGTCCGACCGGCCTCACCGACCCGGTGGTGATCGTGCGTCCGGCCACGACCCAGGTCGATGACCTCCTCGGCGAGATCAGCAAGCGCGTCGCGGTGCAGGAGCGCGTGCTGGTGACGGTGCTCACCAAACGCATGGCCGAAGACCTCACCGATTACCTTGCCGAACATGGCATCCGGGTGCGCTATCTGCACTCCGATATCGACACCGTGGAGCGGGTCGAGATTATCCGCGACCTGCGCCTGGGCGAATTCGATGTCCTGGTCGGCATCAACCTGTTGCGCGAAGGGCTGGACATTCCCGAAGTGTCGCTGGTGGCGATACTCGACGCCGACAAGGAAGGCTTCCTGCGTTCTGGGCGCAGCCTCATCCAGACCATTGGCCGCGCCGCCCGCCACATTCACGGCACCGCCATGCTCTACGCCGACCGCATGACCGATTCAATGAAGACCGCCATCGGCGAAACCGACCGCCGCCGCGCCAGACAGATCGCCTTCAACGAGGCCAACGGCATCGTGCCGCGCACCGTCACCAAGCGCATCAAGGACATAATCGACGGCGTTTATGCCGACCCCGATGACGTGGCGCGGGCGACGGTGACAGGCGAGGCCCGGATCGATTACGCCACCCTCGACGAGAAGGCGCTGGCGCGGGCGATCAAGAAGCTGGAAAAAGAAATGCAGGAACACGCGCGCAATCTCGAGTTTGAAAAAGCCGCCGCCGCCCGCGACGAGCTGTTCCGCCTGCGCAAGCGGGCGTTCGGGGCGGATCAGCATGGGGAGGCGTGAACGCCGAAACTCATCTTTTTTGTCAGCCCTCGCCCCAATGAATGTAAAGATCTTCATGGACTCAAAGCGCGTCGTCTTTTTTTGCGAGAGTTCAGCCGCCCAATCGCTGATCATCTCTTTCTGGTTGCGAGGGGGGCTCATGGAAGTCCTGACTTTGCGGTTCATGCATGATCGTCGGCAGGTGTGCATCGAGGGCGGCGACAATCATCTCTACTGACACGTCCAGTGCTTGCGCCAGCTTCCTGACTGTCGACAGCAAGGGGTCATCCTGCCCGGCCTCGATTCTTGAAAGCCTGGATTGCGATGTACCCATGCGCGCTGCCAGTTGTTTTTGTGACAGCCCTTTTTGCAGCCGCAGCGTCCGCAAAGCGCCTGCAGGGTAAAGCTCCGGGGCGTCCGTCGCCAGCCGTTTGCGCGCACGAGCCAGCGCGGCGGCTTTCCTTGGGTTGGCTTCCTGGCGGATGAGGTAGTCATCAACATCAACCCAGGCGATGTCGTGCTTGTTTCCCTCCGCCGCCGATTCGTAGCGCTCGCCCTGAACCCACGCTGAGGAGGTAATGAGCGAAGGGACGAAGCGCTTGAAGGAATCAGGAAACCCCAATGTCTTCGCAGGCGCGAATGATGCGTTTTGAAAGGGGATGGCTTGGCTCATAGTCAAAATCTCTCGGGATGACGCCCAGAATGTAAAACTTGCCCTCTCCGGGGTGGAAGGTGTAGACGATGCGGCGGGACGCGGCCTTGCCGGGAACGCCAAACAAGCGGATGCGCCAGAGCGGAACCGTGCGCCAGAGCGCTTGCCAGCGTTTGATGTCGAAACCGGGGGTGTGAATCTTGTCCTCGTATTCGGCGCTGGTCATCCGCTCAAGCATCACCTGCGAGGCTTGTGCTTCTTCAATGAAGGCAACGATGGCGGCATAGGCATCTTCATCCTCCTCAAAGAGCGCATCAAGGTCGCCCTCAGCGTCCGGGTGAAGTCTAAGTGAGTGTCTCATACCGCAAACGGTATCACAAGGCGCCTCCGATCAGCGTGCCATGGTGAATATGTCCGATACGGGTTTGTTATCATCGCCCGATGAACGCAGATTTGCATTGTCACTCGGCGGTTTCCGATGGTTGGCTCACGCCTGCGGAGGTGGTGCGGCGGGCGCGGGCCAACGGGGCCGAATTGCTCGCCTTGACCGACCACGACGAGGTGGGAGGTGTGGCGGAGGCTGCGGCGGAAGCGGCGGCGCTTGGGTTGGGGTTTGTTGGCGGGGTGGAGGTCTCGGTGAGTTGGGGGGATGAGACCCTCCACGTTGTCGGCCTCGGGGTTGATGCGGAAAATCCCGCCCTGTGTGCCGGGCTGGCGCAGGTTCGCAGCAGGCGTCTGGCGCGGGCCGGGCAGATGGCGGCGGCGCTGGAACAGGTGGGCTTGCGGGGCGTGCTGGAAGGTGCGCGCCGCTTTGCGCGCAATCCGGACATGATCGGGCGCGCCCACTTTGCCCGCCATCTGGTGGCAAGCGGGGTGGCGCGTGATGTGCATTCCGTGTTTGATCACTATCTCTCGCGGGGCAAGCCGGGGTTCGTGGCGCATCAATGGGCGACACTTGCTGAGGCGGTGGGCTGGATTCGGGGCGCGGGCGGGGTTGCGGTGGTGGCGCATCCGGCGCGCTATCACCGGATGTCTGCAACGGAGCTGGACAAATTTTTTAACGCCTTCATCGCCGAGGGCGGGGAAGGCGTTGAAGTGGTGGCGGGGGCGCATACGACGGACGAAATGCTGCGTTTCGCCTCCCTTGCCCGCCGTAAGGGTCTGCTGGCCTCGCGTGGGTCGGATTTTCACGGGCCGGATGAGAGCGTGGTTGATGTCGGGCGCTGCAATCCGCTGCCGCCTGACCTGGCGCCGGTGTGGTCGCGCTGGAACAAACTGCTCATGGGCGTGGAATAAAAACGAGGGCAGCCGCGTCGTGAGTGGGTAGCGCGGGTATGATGCGCGCTTCTGGTGCAATTTGTGCAACCGGTTTCGCCTCGATAAACAAGCGCTAATGGCTCAGTTTTTTTCTCTCCATCCCACGACACCCCAACTGCGTCTGATCCGGCAGACGGTCGCGATCATCCGCGAGGGCGGCCTGGTGGCCTTTCCGACCGATTCAGCCTACGCCCTGGGGGGGCATCTGGGGGATGCCGCATTGCTCACCCGCATCCGCCGCCTGCGTCAGGTGGATGAGCGCCATCACTTCACCCTGCTGTGCCGCGACCTCTCTGAAATTGCGACCTTTGCGCGGGTTGATAACGCCCGGTTTCGCCTGCTCAAGGCGACCACGCCGGGGCCGTATACTTTCATTCTCGAAGGTTCGCGTGAGCTGCCACGGCGGATTTTGCACCCCAAGCGCAAGACCATCGGGCTGCGGGTGCCGGAACATCCGGTGGTTGCGGCCTTGCTGGCCGAGCTTGGCGAACCGCTGTTGTCGTCGACCCTGCTGTTGCCGCCCGACGAATTTCCGCTCACCGACCCCGAGGAGATCCGCTCCCGGCTCGAAAAGGAGGTCGACCTGGTCGTCGAGGGCGGCGCGTGTGGCGCGGAGATGACCACGGTGATCGACCTGAGCAGCGGCGCGCCCGAGCTGATCCGGGCCGGGCGGGGCAGTTTGCAGCCTTTCGGTTTTGTCCTGCCATGAGTCATCAGAGTTTTCTGCTGCTGGCGCTGCAAATCTTCGCCGCCGCAGTGCCGGTGCTGCTGGCGATTACCCTGCACGAGGCCGCGCATGGTTACGTGGCGCGTTATTTTGGCGACAACACCGCCGAGCGGGAGGGGCGCATCACCCTCAACCCCTTGCGCCATATCGACCTCGTTGGCACGATCATTCTGCCGCTGATCATTTTTCTGGCGTCGCGGGAGTTGTTGGGGGGGCATGGCATGCTGTTCGGCTGGGCCAAACCGGTGCCGGTCAACTTTGGCCGCCTGAGACGGCCCAAGGCCGACATGCTGTGGGTGGCGGCGGCCGGCCCGCTGGCGAACCTGTTCATGATGCTGGTGTGGGCGCTGGTCTACGGCGTGGTGACGGGCGTCGGCGGCGCGGGATCGGTGCATCATTATCTGCTGGCGATGGCGATCATCGGCCTGCAGATCAACGGGGTGCTGATGCTGCTCAACCTGCTGCCGATTCCGCCGCTCGACGGTGGCCGTATCGTGGTGAGCCTGTTGCCCAACCGGCTGGCGTGGCAGTTTTTGCGCATCGAACCCTTTGGCATGGTGATTGTCATCGTGCTGCTGCTGACTGGCGTGCTCGGCGCCATCCTCAGGCCGCCAGTGCAGATGTTGATGATGTTTGTGCGATGAGCGTGGTGGAAGCGGAGACGGTCAACGGCGATTTGCCGCTGACGCTGGCCGCGCCGGATGAGGCGGCGGTGGAGGCGGCGGTGGCGCGGCTGTACGGTGAGCCGATGCTGGAGATGCCCAAGGATTTGTATATCCCGCCCGATGCGCTGCGGGTGTTTCTCGAAGCGTTTGAAGGCCCGCTCGACCTGCTGCTCTACCTCATCCGCCGCGCCAACCTCAACGTGCTCGATATTCCGATGGCGCCGTTGACCGCGCAATATCTGGAATACGTCGAGGCGATGCGGTCGACCAATCTGGAGCTGGCGGCGGAATATCTGTTGATGGCGGCGATGCTGCTGGAGATCAAATCGCGTATGCTGCTGCCGCGTCCGCCGCGTGCGGAGGCGATTGAAGACGACCCGCGTGCGGAGCTGGTGCGCCGCCTGCTCGAATACGAGCGCGCCAAGCTCGCTGCGGCGCGGCTGGACGCCTTGCCGCGCAGCGAGCGCGATTTTGAGCGGGTGAGTGTGTTTGTGGTGGAAAAGCTGGTCGAGCGCCTGCCCGAAGTGAGCCTGCACGATCTGCAACTGGCGTGGCTGCGGCTGATGAAGCGGGCGCGCTTGACCATGCACCACCGCGTCGACCGTGAGCAATTGTCGGTACGCGAACACATGAGCCTGATTTTGCGCAAGCTCTCCGGGGGCGCGTTTGTGGTGTTTGACACCTTGTTTGACGTGAGCCTGGGGGCGGCCGGGCTGGTGGTGAGTTTTCTTGCCGTGCTCGAACTGGTGAAGGAATCCATGGTCGTTGTGACCCAGAACGAGGCGTTTGCGCCGATTTATGTGAAGCTCGCCGATGAATCGTCCGGAAACGCCTGAAGACTATAAACGTGTCATCGAAGCCGCGCTGTTCGCCAGCTCCGCGCCGCTGTCGGTGTCGGCCTTGCGCACCCTGTTCGAGACCGATCTTGGCGCCGATGTGGTGCGGCGCATGGTTGAGGCGTTGCGCGCGGACTGGGAAGCCGCCGGGCGCGGCATCGAACTGGTGCAGACTGCGAGCGGCTGGCGCTTTCAGACCCGGGCCGAATATCAGGCGTATCTCGACCGCCTGAAAGATGAAAAACCGCCGCGATATTCGCGTGCGGTGATGGAGACCCTGGCGATTATCGCCTATCGTCAGCCGGTGACTCGCGGCGATATCGAGGACATTCGCGGGGTGGCGGTGTCGCCCGGCGTGCTGAAGACGCTGGAGTCACGCGCCTGGGTCGATGTCGTCGGCCACCGCGACACTCCCGGCCGTCCGGCCTTGTTTGCCACCACGCGGCGTTTTCTGGATGATCTGGGGCTGAAAAGCCTGACCGAGCTGCCCCCGCTGCCCGAAATTGAAAGGATGATGGATCTTGTCGACGCCACGCAAATCGAATCGGCCCCTCCGGCCCCCACTGAATAAAATCAGGCCCGCCGCGCCCGAAGCCGATGCGGACGCCGCGCCGCGCCGCGCCGGGGCACGGCTTCCCCGTGAGTCGGACGCCCGCGATCGGCGCGTGGACAACACGATAGCGCCCGAACGCCTGCAAAAAGTGCTCGCCCGCGCCGGGGTCGCCTCGCGCCGCGATATCGAAGAATTGATCCAGGCTGGCAAGATTCTGGTCAACGACCGCCCTGCGGAGCTCGGGCAGAAGATCGGCCCCGGCGACCGGGTAAAGGTCAATGGTCGCCTGGTGCAGATCAAATTCGGCGTGCGTCCGCCGCGGGTGGTCATCTACCACAAGCCGGAAGGGGAGATCGTCTCGCGCCACGACCCCGAAGGCCGTCCGACCGTGTTCGAGCATCTGCCGATTGTGCGGCGGGGGCGCTGGCTGGCAATCGGGCGGCTCGACTTCAACACCTCGGGCCTGCTGCTGTTTACCGATGATGGGGAGCTCGCCAACCACCTGATGCACCCGCGCTATGCGCTGGAGCGTGAGTACGCGGTGCGCCTGCTGGGCGAACTGGGGGCGGAACAGATTCAGACCCTGACCACCGGCGTCGCCCTCGAAGACGGCCCGGCGCGCTTCAACAGCCTGCGCGCCGATGGCAGCAGCGAGGGCGCCAACCACTGGTATCGGGTCACGATCTCGGAAGGGCGCAACCGCGAAGTCCGGCGCATGTTCGAGGCCGTGGGTCTGACCGTGAGTCGGCTGATGCGGGTGCGCTACGGCCCGGTTGAATTGCCGCCGCGGCTCAAGCGCGGCATGTGGATGGAGTTGCCCGAGGCGGATGCCTGTCGCCTGGCTGGCCGGCCTGTGCCGCAGGCGGGGCAGGGCAGCGACAAAGTCCGCCCCCCCCGCTTGCGCCGCACGGTTCCGCCCTCACGGCTGAAGTGATCGCGCCATTTCTCGCATTATCCCTTGGCAAACAGTAATTTACTTTGCCAAGTGCTCCCTTTTGCACTATACTTGGCGGGCTTCGGACATTGATTTTTTGGCCGGGCATCTTTTTCCGATAGTTTTTCTGGTTTTCCCGGTTGTTTTTCCGGCGGTGGATGACAGGAATGGGCATTGTGCCCATTTTTTATTTGTGAAACGGGTAACGGGGTTCGTGGGGGTTGCGCAAGAAGATGGGTGAACGGCTGGATGTCGACGCGTTGGTGGGGGAGATCGTGGACGGGCTCGGGTTCGAGCTTGTGACGATCGAGCGCTCGCCACGTGGACGACTGCTGCGCGTTTTCATCGACATCGAGCGCGGCGTCACCGTGGATGACTGCGCGACGATCAGCAACCAGATCACCCGTGTGTTCGAGGTCGAGAACGTCGATTACGACCGGCTGGAAGTGTCCTCGCCGGGGCTGGATCGGCCGCTGGTCAAGCTCGCTGATTTTGAACGCTTCGCCGGGCATGAGGTGCAACTGCGCACCACTTTGCCGGTGGACAACCAACGCAATTTTACCGGAGTGCTTCAAGGACTGCGCGAAGGCGCGGTCGTGGTCGAGACCGACAAGGGCGAGCTCGTCGTGCCTTTCGAAGAAATCAACAAAGCTCGCCTCGTCCCAAAATTCTGAACCTGGAGGTTTCCCCCGACAATGAGCCGCGAAATTTTGCTGCTTGTGGATGCGCTGGCGCGTGAGAAAAACGTCGCCAAAGATATCGTGTTCACCGCGCTGGAGCTGGCGCTGGCCTCCGCGACCAAGAAGCGCGTCCATGACGACGCCGATGTGCGCGTGACCATTAACCGTGAGACGGGCGATTACGAGTCGTTCCGGCGTTGGGTGGTGTTGCCTGACGCAGAGGTGAGCAACGATGAAGCCGAGATGGGCATCATCGACGCGCGTGAGACCCACCCTGAGATCAAGGTGGGCGAGTTCGTCGAGGAGCCGCTCGGGTCGATCGACTTTGGCCGTATCGGCGCGCAGGCGGCCAAGCAGGTGATCCTGCAGAAAATCCGCGATGCCGAGCGTGAGCAGGTGTTGAATGACTTCCTCGAACGCGAGGAGTTCCTCGTCTCCGGCACGATCAAACGCATCGAACGCGGTAACGCGATCATCGAGGTGGGGCGCATGGAAGCGCTGCTGCCGCGTGACCAGCAGATTCTGCGTGAGAATCTGCGCGTTGGCGACCGGGTGAAAGCCTATCTGCTCAAGACTGATCGCGGCGTGCGTGGCCCGCAGCTCGTGTTGTCGCGCACCGCGCCCGAATTCCTCTCCAAGCTGTTCGAGCTGGAAGTGCCCGAAATCGAAGACGGCCTGCTCGAAATCAAGGGCTGTGCCCGTGACCCCGGCCTGCGCGCCAAGATCGCGGTCAAGGCCAACGATGCCCGCATCGACCCGATCGGCACCTGCGTGGGCCTGCGTGGCTCGCGGGTGACGGCGGTGCGGGAAGAGGTGTGCAACGAGCAGGTCGACATCATCGTGTGGAACGCTGATCCGGCGCAGTTCGTGATTGCTGCGCTCAAGCCTGCCGAGGTGGTCTCCATCATGGTGGATGAGGACGCGCACGCGATGGATGTGGTGGTGGATGAGAACAATCTGGGCAGCTCGATCGGGCGTAACGGCCAGAACGTCAAGCTCGCCTCCGACCTGACCGGGTGGACGATCAACCTGATGAGTGAGCAGGAATCCGCGGCGCGCTCCGAGCAGGAACGCGGTCAGTTGCGCGGCCTGTTCATGGCCAGGCCGGATGTCGACGAAGATGTGGCCGATATCCTGATCGACGAGGGCTTTTCTTCGCTCGAAGAGATCGCCTACGTGCCGCTGACCGAGATGTTGCAGATCGAGGATTTTGACGAAGACACGGTCAACGAATTGCGCAACCGCGCACGTGACGTCCTGCTGACCGAAGCCATCGTTACCGAAGAAAAACTCGAAGGGGTGGGCGACGATCTGCTCGCCCTGGATGGCATGGACAAGGCGCTGGCGGCGAAACTCGCCAGCCGTGAGATTCGCACCCGCGACGATCTGGCCGATCTCGCGGTCGATGAGCTGGTGGAAGTGGCGGAGATCGATGAAGAGCGCGCCCGTGTGCTGATTTCGGTCGCACGTGCCCACTGGTTCGAAGAAGAATGAGGAGGGGCCTGCAATGGAAGGGATAAGTGTTACCCAGTTTGCCGGCGAACTGAAAAAGCCTGTAGCAGTGCTGCTTGAGCAGTTGAAGAGCGCCGGGGTTGATAAAGCCGGCGAGAGCGATTTTGTCACCGAACAGGACAAGTTGCGGCTGCTCGAATATCTGGACGGATTGCATGGCGGGGAAGCGAAAAAACGCAAGATCATGCTGACCCGCAAACAGACCTCGGAGATTCGTTCTACCGACGCTTCCGGCCGTGCGCGCACGGTGCAGGTCGAGGTGCGCAAGAAACGCACTTTCGTCAAACGGGACGAAAAAGCGGAGGCGGGTGAAGCGGCGGAGTCCGTGGTTCCCCCCGAGGCGGTAATGGAGGCGAGCGTTGAAGCCGCGCCAGTCGCGGAGCCTGAACTCGTCGCACTTGAATTTGTGCCTGAACCCGAACCCACGCCCGTCATCGCGCCGGAACCCGAGCCTGAGCCTGCCCCGGTTGAGGCCGTGGCCTCAGTTACCAATACGGTTGCCAATACAGGTGCCAATACGGCAGTTGTCAAGGAGGAGGCGCTTGCGCCCGCGCCTGCGGCGAAAGACAACAAACCTGCGCGCGTGGCGAACAAGAAGCGCGCCGCGCCGCCCCCGATCAGCGCAATTTTGAGCGATGAAGAGCGCGCCTCGCGTGAGCAGGAATCGCGCCGCCATCGTGAACTGCGCGAACGCCAGCAGGCTGACCTGCGTGCGCGTCAGGCGCGTGAGGCGGCCGCCAAAGCGGCGGTGGAGGCACGTCGTCAGGCCGCAGAAGCGAGCGTGCGTGCCGAACAGCAGAAAGACGCCGCGCCACAGCAGACCCAGGCGACTCAACAGACTCAACCAAATCAGGCTCAAAAAAACGCTGCGGCGCCAGCCGCAGGCAAAGCGCCCAAGAGCGCCGCCACCGGCACCTTGCACCGCCCGCCCAAGAGCCCGCCCAAGAGCGGGGACAAACCGGTTGCAGCGCGTGACCCCAAGCGCGCCGGGGCAGGGGCCGGTGCGGGCGCGCGTGAGAGCGACAGCAAACGGCGTGGAATCAAGACCCGTGGCGATACCGGGGCGACCGGCGGCGGCAATGCCAATTCCTGGCGCGGCGCCAAGGGCGGCGGGCGGCATGGTGGTCGCGGCCAGTCCGATGATCGCTCCTCGTTCCAGGCGCCGGTGGATCCCATCGTGCACGAAGTGCATGTGCCGGAAACCATTTCCGTGGCTGATCTTGCCCACAAGATGGCGATCAAGGCCACTGAAGTCATCAAGGCCCTGATGAAGATGGGCATGATGGTCACGATCAATCAGGTGCTCGACCAGGAAACCGCGATGATTATCGTCGAGGAGCTGGGACACAAGGCGCTGGCCGCCAAGCTCGACGATCCGGATGCCTTCCTTGCCGATGCTGACGAACACAAGGATTACATCTCCCTGCCACGGGCTCCGGTGGTCACGGTGATGGGTCACGTCGACCACGGCAAAACCTCGCTGCTCGACTACATCCGCCGTGCCAAGGTGGCTGCGGGCGAAGCGGGCGGTATTACCCAGCACATCGGCGCTTACCACGTGGAAACCCCGGGCGGCATGATTACCTTCCTCGACACGCCGGGCCACGAGGCGTTTACCGCCATGCGGGCACGCGGGGCGCAGGCCACCGACATCGTGATTCTGGTGGTGGCCGCCGACGATGGCGTGATGCCGCAGACGCGCGAGGCCATCCACCACGCCAAGGCGGCCAACGTGCCGCTGGTGGTGGCGATCACCAAGATCGACAAGCCCTCGGCCAATATCGAGAAGGTCAAGCAGGAACTGATCGCCGAAGAGGTGTTGCCGGAAGAATATGGCGGCCAGACGATCTTCGTGCCGGTATCGGCGAAGAGCGGAAAGGGGGTCGATGAGTTGCTGGAATCGGTGCTGCTGCAAGCCCAATTGCTCGAACTCACGGCGCCGGTCGATGCGCCCGCCAAGGGGCTGATCATTGAGGCGCGGCTCGACAAGGGCCGCGGCCCGGTGGCCTCGCTGCTGGTGCAGTCCGGCACCTTGCACAAGGGCGATGTCCTGCTCGTGGGCGCGACTTTTGGCCGCATCCGCGCGATACTCGACGAGTCCGGCAAGCAGGTGGAATCTGCCGGCCCGTCGATTCCGGTCGAAATCCTGGGGCTGTCTGATGTGCCCGCCGCGGGCGATGAGGCCATCGTCCTGGGTGACGAAAAGAAAACCCGTGAAATTGCGCTGTTCCGTCAGGGCAAGTTCCGCGATGTCAAACTCGCCAAGCAGCAGGCGGCGAAACTCGAAAATCTGTTCGAGCAGATGGGCGAGGGCGAAACCAAGAACCTCGCGCTCATCATCAAGGCCGACGTGCAGGGTTCGCAGGAGGCGCTGACGCAGTCGCTGCTGAAACTCTCTACCGATGAAGTGCGGGTGCAGGTCATCCATGCTGCGGTGGGGGCGATCAGCGAGTCCGACGTCAACCTTGCCCAGGCTTCGGGTGCGGTCATCATCGGCTTCAACACCCGTGCTGACGCCGGAGCGAGGAAGCTCGCCGAGAGTTTCGATGTCGATGTCCGTTACTACGACGTCATCTTTAACGCGGTAAACGAAGTGAAAGCCGCGTTGTCGGGCATGCTGTCGCCGGAAAAACGCGAAGAAATCATCGGTCTGGTCGAAATCCGTCAGGTGTTCACCATCTCCAAAGTGGGCTCGGTGGCGGGGTGTTACGTGCTCGAAGGTCTGGTGCGGCGTGGCGCCTCTGTCCGTCTGTTGCGCAATCACACCGTGGTGTGGACGGGCGATCTCGAATCGCTCAAGCGCTTCAAGGACGATGTGCGCGAAGTCAAGGCCGGCTACGAATGTGGGTTGCAGCTCAAGAACTACAACGACATTCAGGTGGGTGACCAGCTCGAAGCCTTCGAGATCAAGGAAGTGGCGAGAACGCTCTGACCATGGCGAAAGAGTATTCCCGCGGCCAGCGTGTGGCCGAACAAATCCGCCGCGATCTGGCCGAGATGATCCGGCTGGAAGTGAAAGACCCGAGGGTCGGTTTTATCTCGCTCTCCGAGATCGAGCTGACCCCCGATTATGCGCACGCCAAAGTGTATTTCACCTCGATGGATGGCGCGGAGAGTGTGCCCGGCATCCTTGAGGGCTTGACGCGGGCCAGCGGTTTCCTGCGCCGGGAGCTGGGCAAACGGGTGCGCATCCACACCATCCCCGAGTTGCATTTCGTCTACGACCGCTCGGTGGAAGAGGGCAGCCGCCTGTCGCAACTGATTGATCAAACGGTGCGTGCGGATGAAGCACGGGCGCGTGCGACATCCGGCCCGGTTGATGAAACCCCGGACGCAAATCCGAAAACCCCGGACAAAACCTGATTGGCTGAGAAACACGTCCAGCGCCGTATCGTGCGCCGCGCCGTCGACGGCGTGCTGCTGCTCGACAAGCCGTCAGGGATGACTTCCAACGCCGCGCTGCAAACCGCACGGCGGCTGCTGAATGCGGAAAAAGCCGGACACACCGGCACCCTTGACCCGCTCGCCAGCGGTCTGCTGCCGCTGACCTTTGGTGAGGCAACCAAGTTCTCGCAGATGCTGCTCGATGCCGACAAGGCTTACGAGGCCGGAATCGAACTCGGGGTGGAAACCACCACCGGCGATGCCGAAGGCGAGGTGCTCGCCCGCCTGCCCGTGGCGGTGGACGAGACCGCATTGCACACGGCGCTGGCCCGCTTCCGCGGCGAAATCGGGCAGGTGCCGCCGATGTACTCGGCACTGAAACGCGCTGGCAAACCCCTGTATGAATATGCGCGTGCAGGCATCGAGCTTGAACGCGAGGCGCGCCAGGTCAGGATCACCGAACTCACCCTGCTCGCGTTTGACGGCGTCAGGCTCGATCTGCGCGTGGCGTGTAGCAAGGGCACCTATATCCGCAGCCTTGCCATCGACATTGGCCGCGCGCTCGGCTGCGGCGCGCACCTGTACGCCTTGCGCCGGACGCGCATCGGCGCGTTCGATTTGAGTCTCAGCGTGCCCCTCGCCGCGCTCGAAGCCGCCGCGCCGGAAGAACGTGACGCCTTGCTGGCGCCGGTCGATGCGCTGGTGGCGGCGTTTCCCCGCCTCGACCTCGAGCGCGACGCGGCGCAGCAAATCCGCCAGGGCCAGCCATTGGCGAATTTGCTCCGGGGGGAGGGCGAGCTCGTCCGCCTCTACGATCAGTCCGGTTTTCTGGGGCTGGGGCAATGGAAAGAAGACGGCCGGCTCTGGCCCAGACGGCTGCTGGCATCTATTGCTACCTGATGCTGCGACCCCCTTGCTACAAGCACTTTCCTGCTCCTGGAACGCGGGGTGAGTGCGGGTTACAGGGGGAGTAACTACTTATGTGTAAATCATAACCCCGGGTGCCGTTGTTTTGTCACCTTGACCAGCAATACCCCGAACAGCACCGCTGCGGTGAGGGTGGCGAAGACTGCGGCTTGCCAGAAACCGGCTGCTCCTTGCGGTACGGGGGCGAGGAAGGCGAGCCAGTAGCCGAATCCGAGGCCCAGGCCCCAGAAGCAGAACAGATGGATGATGAGCGGGACAAAGCTGATCTTGTAGGCCCGCAGCGCAAAACAGGCGACGGTCTGCAAGGCGTCAAAAAACTGGTAGACGGCGATATAGAACATCAGCTCGCTCGCCACCCCTGCCACTACGGCGTCATCGGTGGCCTGGCGGGCGATGGGGCCGCGCAGCCACAATAGCAGGATGATCATGACGACAGAGAGGGTACAGGCCAGTTTCAGCCCGGTTTTGGCGACGGTCGTCGCCAGCGCCTCTTTGCCCGCGCCGACGGCCTGGGCGATTTGTGCGGCGGTGGCGATCGACAGCGACAGCGGCAGCATGTAGACGAAGGCGGAGAGATTGCCGGCGATGCGGTGGCCGCTGACCGTCTCCGCACCCAGGCGGGCGATGAAAATCACCATCAGGGTGAAGGCGCTGATTTCGACGAGGAAGGAAAACCCTATCGGCAGGCCCAGCCGCAGCAGTTCTTTTTGCGCACGCCAGCGCGGTTTTTCCCAGTGGGTGAAAATCGGCAAGGCGGCAAAACGGGGATGTTTCGCCAGCAGCCAGAATGAGCCGGCGAGCCCGAGCCAATTGACGATCACCTCCGAGAGCGCCGCACCCAATGCCCCCAGCTCGGGCAGGCCAAGGTGCCCGCCGACCAGGCACCAGGCCAGCCCGGCATGAGCAAGCGTCATCAGCAAGGCGACAAGCACCAGCGGACGGGGTTGGCCCAGCGCGTTGGCGGCGGCGTGGAACGCGCGGTAGCCGAGTGCGGCGGGCAGCGACAAGGCCAGGAGGCGCAGATAGTTGGCCGCAATCGCTTCGATCTCGGGGTCGAGCTGCGCCGGGGCGAGCAGGTAGCCGGGGGCGACGAGCAGCGCCACGCCGCCCAGGGCGAGAAAGACGGCCAGCCATAGCCCCTGGCGCATGTCCGAGCCGATCTGCGTGATCTTGCCCGCGCCGTAATGCTGACCGATGATCGGGGCGAGCGCGTGGAGCACGCCGCCCAGCGCCAGCGCCAGCGGGATGAACAGCCCCGAAGCCACCGCCACCGCCGCCAGATGCCGGGTCGAATAGTGCCCCACATAGACGGTATCGGCGATCATCATGCCGACCGACACCATTTGCGCGACCAGTACCGGCCAGGCGTTTTTGAGCAGGGTACGGACAATCGGAGGCGCGGGCAGGGACATTGGCGACAGCAGCGGCAACGGGGAGGGCGCTCATTATTGGGTGTTGCACCACAAGCCGCAACCGCAAGCCGTCAGGTTTCGGTGTCTGTCTTCAGCGTTCTGTCTTCAGCGTTCCGTGTCAGCCTGCTCACTCGTGGCGCTGCCGAGAAGTGTCTTGAACCGCTGGTGTGCAAGCGCCGCCCGCTGGAGGATGTCGGGTTGCCAGGCGGCGAGCAGGGCATGGTGGCTGGAAAAATATCCCCCCGCTCCGTCAGGCTGTCGGACTGTGGGGCAGCCAGCGTTTGCCGCCAGCGCGGCGGCGTGTTTGGCGACGAAACGATCGGCGTACTGCTTATGTTTTGCATCGTAAGCGCCCGTTGAGGCGTGGATGAGCGGGATGTCGCAACACACGCCCAGTTTTTTACCGGCGCGCCACGCCGAGTAGCTGAAATCAAGGTCGTAGAGGTGGAAGGCGTCAAAGGTCAGCGCGTCAAAACCGGTCTCCAGCGCGACCTGGCGTCGGGCCATCATGCACAGGCCGTCGATGGCCTGGATGTTGTCGACCACCGGCCAGGGGGAGACGCCATAGAGGCTGAGGTTGATGCCACCTCTATGCTGGTGCGCGACCACGCCGTGAATCCAGTCGTCTCCGGCACTGTACCAGCGTCCATTAACGAGACGGCTGGTGCCGGAGAAACCGAGCAGATCGAAATTTTGCAGGCGCTGGTGGATTTTGGGGCCGAATTCCGGGTCGAGAATCAGGATGTCATCGTGGGAAAAAATCAGGAGCTGGCCGGATGATTGCGCCAGCCCCCGGTTATAGCCTTCCGCGAGCGAGCGGGCATCGTGGATGCCGATGATCTCGTGGGGAAAACCGGCCAGGAGCGATTCGTAACACTGGCTCGTCTGGGCAAATTTCCACGGGTCGATGCTGCAGATGATGACGGAAAAGGTGGGCGCGTTCATGCTTGTTCTTCCTGTTCTTGCAGCAGGCGGCGCAGGGCGTCGGCAAAGCCTTGGGCGAATGCGGCGGGGTCATTCAATTTGAGTTCCTTTATTCTGGCGCGCAAGGTCGGGTCGGCCGTGGCCGGGCGGTTTGCCATGAATTGCTGCGCCAGGGCGACGTAGTCTGCCGGGGTCTCGGCAATCCACTGCTCCGCGCCGAGCGCTTCCAGCCAGGCGGCGGGGCGACGTGACCAGGGCAGGGCGGTGCGCAGCGCCAGATAAGGTCGGCCCATCCACAAGCCCGTCGGCAGGGCCAGCTCGCCCGCATCGACAGGCGGGGCAAGGCCCAGATCCGCTTCCCGCCACAGTTCGCACAGCGCGGCGCTGCTTTCGGCGTGTACGAAACGCAGACGATCCGGGGAGATTCCCGCCTGTCCGAACTGTTCGCTGATGAACGCCGTGGCCGGGACGCCCAGGTTTTTCAGGTTGATGAGCAGGGTGCTGTCGGGCACGGCCTCGAGCACGGCGGCAAAAAGCTGCCAGCCTTCGGCGCTTACCCGGATTGCCGGGCTGAGGCAGGCGAAAACCGGGTGTGCGGGGCGGCCACCCAGGGGCAGCTCCGGCAGCTCGATCACTTCTCCCAGACCGGGCAGGGTGAGGCAGGGCAGCTCGTCCTGCACGCCCAGCAGCTCGCCTGCCACGCCCCGCGATTCCGTCACCAGCGGCGGCAAGGTGGCCTCGCCCCAGCCCAGCTTGCACGGAACCTGTGCCAGCGCAAAGGGGGCCAGACGTTCTTCCGGGCCGGGGCCATCGAGGTCGATCAGGACATCCGGGGCGATTTGGGCGATCGAAGTCAATACCTTACTGTCGCTTCCATCCGCGATCAGAACCGTGAAGTCGGCCAGGAGCAGGCAGGCATTGCAGGCGTCGTTACCGCCGGTCTTGTTGTTTATCCTGGGGTCGTTGATGAACAGGCCGATGACAAAATCCGCAGCGGGAAGATAGCGCAGCAGGCTGCCCAGCTTGTTCGTCACGGCTTCGTTGAGGAGATCACTGCTGAGGAAAGCGATACGGAGGGGGGCTTGCGCACGGGGGAGGGACGGCGCGGCGGGCGGGAGGCTTGGCAAGCGCGCGATCTGGTGCCGGACGCCCTCCACAATCGTGAGCAGTTGTTCCCCTTCAGGTTCAAAGCGGGCGAGGCAGCGTGCGGCAAGCAGGAACTCGTTCTGTGCGTTGGCAAAGCGCAGGCTGGCGCGGGTGAAACCGGCCAGGTCGCCGCGTTCGGCGAGGATCGAGATGAGGGTGTGCTGGATTTTGGCCTGTGCCGCCGAGCTGACGCGCACCGCGCCATCGAGCAGGGCCACGGCCTCGGCGCCGCGTCCGCTGAGGTGCAGGCTGCGCGCCAGCGCCGGGTAGGCGGCCCATAAGTCGGGCTGGGCGCTGACCGCTTCTTGCAGATATGTCGCGGCTTGTTCCGGTCGATCCGCGCCGAGCAGGATTTCCCCCAGCGCCGCCAGCAGGTCGGCGCGTTCGGGGGCAATGCGCAAGGCATGGGCGATGAAGTCACGCGCCCCGTCATCCAGCCCCTGGCGGGCGCAGGTGAAGGCCAGCCAGGCGGCGGGCAGGGGGTCGTCGGGCGAGCGGTAAAGCAGCTCGGAGAAGATGGCGCTCGCCTGCTCGAAACAGTCCAGATTGAAGGCTTCTATCCCCCGGGAGAGCAGCGCCTCAGTGCGCGTGTGAGCGGCGCTGGCGGAGGGGGGCGGCACCTCCTGGGGCGGGGCGTAGAGGGCTTTTGCCGTGTTGATGGCATCGAGGTTCTGTTCCCAGTGCAGCGCCCGGTCATCGCCGACGACCTGGAAGATTTTTCCACTGAGCAGGGTGGAGAAGTCCGCATCTTTGGGGCGGGAGAATTTGCGGATGGCGCAAATGCTGTCGTAGAAACCGATGCTGGCAATTTCCTGGCGGTACAGGGACAGGAAAGGTGTCGGGTCCGGTACGGCTGAGAGCTCATCCGGGTCGATGTAACTGAAGTGAAGGGTGTCGATGAAACGCTTGAAGAACTCGACCGAAGAACCCGCCCGGGCCAGTCCGCCGTGGTGAGTCTTCAGGTAGCTGGCGTGGAGGTCTTCGACGACGTAGACCCCGCCGGGTTTCAGCTTTTTGAACAGGTTGATGAAGCTGGAGATAACGTCCGCGCTGAAGTGCGAGCCGTCATCAATGATGATGTCGAATTCCGTGTCGGCAAAGAGCCGGTTGACCAGGTCGATATCCGTGGCGCTGCCGGGATGAAACCGGATGCCGGGGCTGAAATTCAGCGTCAGGCATTTGGGGTGGATATCCATGCCGTGGATTTCCGTGCCGGGCGGCAGGTATTTTTTCCAGATTTCCAGTGAGCCGCCGTTCTGGACGCCAATCTCCAGCACGGTCAGGGGTTTGCCGGCATCGAGTTCGCGTTCGAGAATCTGGTCGTAGATGAACAGGTAATGGCTCCATTTGTGCGACGCCAGGCCAGGATGGCCGGTGTAGACCTCGCGATAGCCCTGTTTTTGCCAGGCTTGACCGGCGTTCGCTTCCAGCGTTTTTTCCATGGTGTTCTGCCTTGTCAACAATCAGTTATCCGTTTTCGCCGTGGCCGTTTCCTGGCACCAGCGTTGCCACATCCCGCGGAAGGCGGTCTCCAGGCTCCTTGCCATGCGCGGCGCATCGAGCAGGGGGCTTGCCAACATGCGTTCGCGTAAATCCGTGCGCAGGGTCTTGAGCCGTTCGTGGTCGCGGGCGAGCTTGACCGCGATGTCTACATAGGCGTCGGCGCTGTCGGCGACCAGCTCGTGCAGGCCAACGTTATCAAGAATCGCCTTGCCCATGCGGGCGGAGAGGTGCTCCCCCGGCCAGGTGACGAAAGGCACCCCCATCCAGATCGAGTCATAGCCGGTGGTGCCGCCGTTAAACGGGAAGGGGTCCAGCCCGAGGTCAATCTCGTTATAGCTGTCGAAGTATTGCGCGCGTGGCACGTAGCCGCGAAATTCCAGTTGCGCCGGATTGACGTTGTGGCGTTCGAACTGGCTGGTGAAATAACGGATGGTGTCGTCATCCCGCCCGCCCAGGGCCACCAGGATCAAACGCGCATCCGGCAGCGCGTTCAGGATGCGGCTCCATAACTCGATCGTGTGTTGGCTGGCCTTGCGGAAGTGGTTGAGACAGGCAAAGGTGAACGGTCGCTGCAGACGTTCGCAGGGCAGGCCCGGCTGGATGGCGACATCGCTGATGTGGGTGCGCACCCCGTAGCAGTCCGCCAGCGGCCACGGCGTCTCGGAGCACCAGTCGCCTTTTTCCAGTACCGGGTCAGGGGGGACGAGGATGTAATCCATCACGCCCATGCCGCTGGTGCCGGGGAAGCCCAGCCAGGTGAGCTGGATCGGCGCCGGTCTCTTCGCCACGACGTCGACGCGGGTGCCATCGGTGTAGCCATTGAGGTCGACGAGGATGTCGATTTCATCATCGCGGATCAGGGTGTCCAGCGCGTCATCGCCAATTTCCAGCACCTCGCGCCATTTGGTGACATGGGCCTTGAGGCGGCGGGCGAAGGGGTCTTCCTCGGAGTAGTTGTAATAAATATAGGTCTCGACGAGGGCGGGATCAAAATCGGTCAAAAAGGGCATGAACGCCGAGACCGGGTGCGGGTGGTGCAGATCCGAAGACAGCCAGCCGATGCGCAGGCGGCGTTGCGGGTCGCGGTTGCGCTCCGGGAAGGTGTCCGGGCGGTATTTGGCCTTGAACACCACTTCGTTCAGATGGTGCGCCATGGCGAGGATATCGGCGGCGCTCACCGAGGATGCGCTCAACATCGCCCACAGCGCCTTGACATGGGCCGCCCGGCTCTGCGGGGACAGCCCCCGCACCCGCTCCAGCATCGCCAGGGCTTCGTCGTGGCGGCCCTGGTCGGTGTACCAGGTGGAGAAGTTGAGCAGGGCGTTGAGGTTGTCCGGCTCACGCTTGAGGATGGCGTCGACCGCCTCACGGACTTTTTTGCTGTCCCCGATCTTCGAGTAGATCACGATCAGGGTGTTCCACGCATTGAGGTTATCGGGGTTGCGTTCGACCGCCAGCTCCAGGTTTTCAAGCGCGAGGGTGTTTTTATGCTTGACCGCGAACATCACCCCGAGCTTTTCGAAGATCCAGTCCTCGGGCAGCCCCAGGGCGTGGGCGCGCTCCATCGCGTCAATCGCGGGCAGGGAATCTCCGCACATCACCAGCGCCATCGCCATCTTGGCTTGGATGGTCGCGTCTTCGGGGGCAGAATCTGCCGCCTGACGGAAAAAATTTGCCGCCTCGCGGTTGTCATCGCGGGTCATTGCCAGGTCGCCGGCAAGATTGAGCGTGGTGGCCGCCAGCGGGGCCAGCGCGAAGAGCTTCACCAGACTGCTTTCGGTTTTGTCCAGTTGCTGCCTGTGCAGATGAAGGTGCCCGAGCGAGAGCCAGGCGTCCGGGTAGCGCGGCGCCAGCACGGTCGCGCGTTTGAAGGCCACCAGCGCGTCGTCGAGCTCCCCCAGTTGCTGGCAGGCAAGCCCCAGCAGGCAGTAATGCGCGGCGAGCGGACGGGGCAGGCCCACGACTTCCTGCAGGATGTCCCTGGCCTGGTTCCACAGCCCGAGCTTGACGCAAATCCCGGACAGGCTGCACAGCACGCCCGCGTCGCGGGGCTTGAGCCGACGCGCATGGCGCAGGTGGAGCAGCCCGGCCTTGATCTCGCCGAGGCTGGCCAGGGTCTCGCCCAGGCGCTGGCGGTAGCGGGCGTTATCCGCTTGCAACTGCACCGCCTGGTCGAAAAAAGTGGCGGCGGTCTCGGCCTGGTCGATGCCCAGCGCCACTTCTCCCAGCCCGAACCAGCCCGCATCGGCTTTGGGGGCAAGGGTGACGGCCTCTTCAAACAGCGCGCCCGCGCTGGCGTAGTCTTTTTTGCCCAGGGCTTTTTGCGCCTTGTCGAGCAGATGCTTGAGTTTGATGGACAACACGGTTCTCCCGGACGGCAACGCCCGCAAGTGTACATGAGCGCGTGACCGGGGATAAACGCAAGATGGCGGCAAATTTGGCT
Organism: Betaproteobacteria bacterium; assembly: GCA_025997045.1. Lineage (GTDB taxonomy): Bacteria > Pseudomonadota > Gammaproteobacteria > Burkholderiales > Rhodocyclaceae > WRNU01. Next base: position 4,676 of record BNUB01000036.1, on the reverse strand, counting down.
GGAAACAAACTGGCACGCTTGATGCTTTTATGTGGGCAAAGGGCCGCCCGGTGCGTAACAGTTGCAACAGTGACGAGCGGAAGTCCAATTTATTTCTCCAAGGGAGAAGCAAAATGCCGCAAATCATCAACACCAATATTTCGTCGCTGAACGCGCAACGGAATCTGAACACTTCTCAAAACTCGCTGTTTACTTCGCTGCAACGGCTGTCTTCGGGCTTGCGGGTCAACAGCGCCAAGGACGACGCCGCCGGCATGGCGGTGGCGGAGAAGATGAACTCCCAGGCCCGTGGCATGTCCGTCGCCATCCGCAATTCCAACGACGGCATCTCGCTGGCGCAGACCGCAGAAGCGGGCATGAACGTGATCACCGAACACTTGCAGCGCATGCGCGAGCTGGCGGTGCAATCGGCCTCGGGACAATACGACGAAGAAAACCGCAGCGCGATCGACACCGAATATCAGCAACTGGCCAGCGAAATCAGCCGCGTGATCAGCGCGACCAACTTCAACGGCAAGCTGCTGCTCAACGGCACTTTCTCCAGCGGGATCACCTTCCAGGTTGGCGCGACCACCTCGGAGGAATCCCAGATCAACATCAGCATTGCCGAGCTGTCGATCGACGCGGGTGACATCCTGGATGTGACCAATTCACTTTCGGCGATGTCGGCCCTGGATGACCTGATCAAGCAGGTGAACAACAACCGGGCTGATCTGGGCGCGGTTCAGAACCGCTTCGAGGGCGTGCTCACCCAGCTCGCTTCGGCACACGAATCGACCGAAGCCTCGCGCAGCCGGATCATGGATGCCGACTACGCCGCCGAGACCGCCAAGCTCGCGCGCGCCCAGGTGCTGCAACAGGCCGGGGTGGCGATGCTGAGCCAGGCCAACGCCTTGCCGCAGAACGTGTTGCGATTGCTACAGGGGTGACGGGTTTAAGCTGAGTCAATCTGCGGATGAGAAACGCCCTGCCGGGAAAGCGCGGTGGGGCAGGGCGGTACAAAGGTCGCCGCGCTTGATAATCACTGGAAAACTATGCCCGTTTCGGGTATGGTTTGGAGGTCAAGATGACGCGCATCCTCAAGCGAAAGGATTTTGCGCGGTGGCAGGTGGGCGAAAGGCTGTCCGATGGCTCCTTGTGCAAAGCGGTTCAAGAGATGGAAAGCGGTCTGATTGACGCGGACTTGGGCGGCTTCCTTTACAAGAAGCGGGTTGCCCGCTCCGGCGGCGGCAAGAGCGGTGGCTTCCGAACGTTGCTGTCGGCCCGGATCGGTAGCCGCTATGTGTTCCTGCATGGGTTCCCCAAAAGCGACAAGGCGAACATCACGCAGAACGAAAAGAAGGCGCTGCAATTCGCTGGCAAGGTGTTCCTTGAACTGTCCGCCGAAGCTTTGTCGAAGGCGTTGCAGTCGGGCGTTTTATTGGAGGTGCATGGTGAGCAAGATCATTGAATCCCTGCGTGACGACCTGGCCGCGCTACACGAAGCGGGAGCGATCAGCAAGGTGACGATGCGTGAGTTCGACGCGATCTGCCCGCCGCCGGTGCGGGAGTTCAGTGCTGTTGACATCAAACGCCTGCGCGAAGCCTTGAAGTTCAGCCAGCCGGTGTTCGCCCTTCATTTGCACACGTCGGCCTCGACCGTGCGCAAGTGGGAGCAAGGCGACACCCACCCCACCGGGCCAGCACTCAAACTGCTCAACGTCATCGCTGACAAGGGCTTGCAGAGCATCATCTGATAACTGCCTCAGTCGGAAAACCCTTGACGCGCAAACCTCCCCGGAAAACCGCCCGCTCGTCGGCGGGCAGACAGGCGCGGGTGTGGCCGGGGTGGTGTGGAACTGGTGTTGCCGCCCCACTCGTTGGTGCAGGGCGGGTGCTGCGTGCTACCAGCAACGCTTGCTATACAGCAAGAGTGCCACTATGATGACCCGTAGGGCCAGTTTAATGGCTCGTCGCCAACGACTTTGAGACGGGGTTGGCTTCATATGAATCACCTCCCTTTCGGGCGGCCAATCACTGAGCTTACGCCTCGCCTAAGGCGCAGCCAGTGCGCCCGGAGGGGAGTGTACTTGAACCGCCTGTTTTTGGGCGGTTTTTTTATTGTTTGCGCTTGGTCGTTGCCGTCACGAAAGTGCTGTATTTCCACCACTTTCCGGGGTTTTTTCGGTCGTGGTTGAGCGCGTTGGCAATATGCAAAAGTCAGTGCAGCAGCCTGGTGAGGCCCGCCCAACGCTTTCGCGTCAGGCGGGGTGCTACACGGGAACGTTAGCCCGCTGGCGTGTTGAAGAAAAACAAGATGGCTGCTAAGATGAACTTAACGACCAACTTCCACACACGTCGTGCGGACTGTCCGCTGTTATCGGACTTTCCCATCTACTACCTCCTTTCAGGGGGATGTAGACAAAAAAGCCCCGTTTGCAGCGGGGCTTTTTTGCGCCCCCGCCGTGCATTCTACAAGGAAACTCCCTCCTGGCCAGCGTGCGAGCGCCCGCTCGTTGGCGGGCAGACAGGCGCGGGGATGGCCGGGGTGCTGGTGTGGAACTGGTGTTGCCGCCCCACTCGTTGGTGCAGGGCGGGTGCTGCGTACTACCAGCAACGCTTGCTATACAGCAAGAGTGCCACTATCATGACCCGCAGGGCCAGTTTAATGGCTCGTCGCCAACGACTTTGCACAAGGCTTGGCTTCAACACATGAATCACCTCCCTTTCGGGCGGCCAATCACTGAGCTTACGCCTCGCCAAAGGCGCAGCCAGTGCGCCCGGAGGGGAGTGTACTTGAACCGCCTGTTTTTGGGCGGTTTTTTATTGTTTGCGCCTGGTCGTTGCCGTCACGAAAGTGCTGTATTTCCGCCACTTTCCGGGGTTTTTCGGGTATGGTTGAGCGCATTGGCATATGCAAAAGTCAGTGCAGCAGCTTGGTGAGGCTCGCCCAACGCTTTCGCGTCAGGCGGGGTGCTACACGGGGCGTTTTTACGTGTGAACCTACGCGCTGGGAGCGATGGCGGGACGCCATCGCTCCCAGAGGCCGCTTAAACCTCAGCCCACGAGCGGGAGAGGGAAAAGCGACGGGCAGGCTTGCGTTTGCAACGCAAATGCAACACAATTTCTGCCATGAAAACCGCCATCCTCCCCCAAGTGCGCATTGCGCCTGAGCTTCGTACCGATCTGGAATCCGTCTTGTGCCAGGGTGAGACCTTGTCCGAGTTTGTTGAAGCCTCGGTGCGTGGTGCAATCGAGTATCGGCACATGCAATCCGAGTTCCATGCGCGTGGCGAGCTTGCCTGGCAGGAATACTTGCGTGCGGGAGCGTCTTACCCGGCCAGTCAGGTCATTGGTGAATTGCGTGACATGCTCGCATCCAGGCGCGAGCAACTGCAAGCCTTGGCAACGTCCGGGAAATGAGCTTTGCCGTTGAGTTCGCGTCCAGTGCAAGGGAGGACTTGCTGCGTCTCTACGAGTACTTGCTGGATCGCGCTCAGACCCTTGAAGATCTGGAACTGGCTGAACGTGCGCTGGAAGCCATTGAAACGGCCATTGATGTGCATCTGTCCAGAACGCCGTTTATCTACCGCAAGGCAGCGTCTGGCAACGGTTTGCGGCGCGAGTTGGTTGTTCCGTTTGGGGCAACCGGCTATGTTGTCCTCTACGAAGTCGTCGATCCTTCCAAAGTGATGGTGCTGGCCGTGAGACATCAGCGCGAAGAAGACTATCACTATTGATTTGGATGCACCGTAGATTGGGAAAGCTGCGCACTGGGAGCGATGGCGTCCTCGCCATCGTGCGACGGCGAGACGCCGTCGCTCCCAGAGGACGCTTAAACCTCAGCCCGCTGCGCGGGCGAGGGGAAAGTAGCGGATAATTCACCGCATGGCGTGAGCGACTGCGAGTCGCTGAAAATTGTTCAACACGTTCCTAAAGAATTTCCACCCGCTGCCGTTACAGCATGCAAGCAGACGAACACAGGACAAACCGGGGTTCACAGGCAATCGTCCGACAGGTAAGGTCTGGCTCTGGTAGCTCTCGCAACGCGCAACGCATCCCGAAGGAGAACCAAAATGGCACAAGTTATCAACACCAACATTCCGTCCCTCAATGCACAACGGAATCTGAATTCTTCCCAAACCGCGCTGTCCAACTCGCTGCAACGGCTGTCTTCGGGCCTGCGGGTCAACAGCGCCAAGGACGACGCCGCCGGCATGGCGGTGGCGGAAAACATGAATGCACAGGCGCGCGGCATGTCCGTCGCCATCCGTAATTCCAACGACGGCTTGTCGCTGGCGCAGACTGCGGAAGCGGGTATGAACGTGATCACCGAACACTTGCAGCGCATGCGCGAGCTGACGGTGCAATCGGCCTCGGGGCAATACGACGACGAAAACCGCAGTGCGATCAACACCGAATATCAGCAACTGGCCAGCGAAATCAGCCGCGTGATCAGCGCGACCAACTTCAATGGCAAGCTGCTGCTCGACGGCCAGTTCTCCAGCGGGATCACCTTCCAGGTCGGCGCGACCACCTCGGATGAATCCAAGATCGACATCAGCATTGCCGCACTGGATATCAATGCAGGTGACATTCTTAGTGTGGACACCGCACTTGTTGCGATGTCGACCCTGGATGACCTGATCAAGCAGGTAAACAACAACCGGGCTGCGCTGGGTGCGGTTCAGAACCGC
>BNUB01000035.1 GCA_025997045.1 Betaproteobacteria bacterium | reverse complement strand
ATTGTGTTTAACGACCCCCTGCCTCGGGTCTTCAATCACCGCAAAATACTCCATCAGACTCTTCCCCATCGCACGCTCAAAAAACGAGAGTAGACGGGATTTATTGTGCGTTTACAATAGGTTAAGGTAAATATAAAAATAAAGTTGCGCAAGAACAACAGACTATGCCGTTTAGGTGCAATCGCCCTGGGCCAGCGAGGCTTCAGTTACGCCACGATCCACCTCGCGCAACGCGGTCTCCACCAGCCGGGCGAAGAACGCGGTGGTGCCGACGACCAGCGGTGGAATGACGCCGCGCACGCCCAGCGAGGTGCCGGTCAGCAGCGTGGTGGCAGGCATCAGCACGATCAGCAGGATGATGAAAGGCACCGAGCGCAGGATGTTGAGCACAAACGACAGCACACTGTAGACAAAGCCCTGCGCCAGGAGCTGGTTTCTCCCGGTCAGGAAGAGCACCACCCCCAGCGGCAGCCCCAGCAATACGGTGAAAAACAAGGCCCCGCCCAACATGGCGAGCGTGTCCAGCGATGCATCGCCGATTTGTGTCCAGTCGATGTTTTCAAGCAGCATGGGCCAGCACCTTTTCCTGTGCCGTGATGTCAGTCAGCGCCTCTGCACGCACGCCGAGGGCACGCAGGTGGGCGATGGCACCGCTCACGCCCGCACCAACCAGGCCGACGCTGAGCTGGGCATAAGAAGTCTCCCGGATCGTCCCTACACGACCGGCCAGTATCTGGTAATCAACATCGAAACGGCGTGCCAGCTCGCCCAGCAGGGGCTGATGCGTCGTCGCGCCGATGAAGGTGAGACGGTAGCGTGCGCCGGTGCCGTCATAATCGGGGATCGTGCCGTCTTCGTGCTCGGCCTCGCGCACCAGCGCCTGCGTTGCGGCATGACGGGGATGCAGGAATACTTCTTCCACCGGGCCGGTCTCCACCACCTGACCGGCATCGAGCACGGAAACCCGATGGCAGACCCGGCGCACCACATCCATCTCGTGCGTAATGAGCACGATGGTCAGCCCCAGTTCCTGATTGATCTCAGCCAACAACTTCAGCACTGAATGCGTGGTCTGCGGGTCGAGCGCGCTGGTGGCTTCGTCACACAGCAAAATGGCGGGGCGATTCGCCAGCGCACGGGCAATGCCCACCCGCTGCTTTTGCCCGCCGGAGAGCTGGCTCGGGTATTTGCGTGCGAAGTCGGACAAGCCCACGCGCTGCAACAGCTCCGCCACCCGGTCGTTAATTTCGGCACGTTTCAATTCGCCCGTCAATTGCAGCGGGAAGGCCACATTCTGCGTGACAGTATGGGAGTGCAGCAGGTTGAAGTGCTGGAACACCATGCCAATGCGTCGCCGAAGACGGCGCAATTCACTGCCCCGCATCAACTCCGTGCGCTGACCATCCACGCTGATGCTGCCGCAGCCGGGGCGCTCCAGCAGATTGATGAGCCTGACCAGCGTGGATTTGCCCGCGCCCGAATGACCGATGATGCCAAATATCTCGCCACGCCGGACATCCAGATGGATATTCTGCAGCGCCACGGTCGTCTGGCCGCCCACCGTATAAGTCTTGCCAACGTTGTCGAAAACAATCATGTCGCGCAATTCATAATAGTCATGAGGCACATTCAGCATGGATCGTGCCATATGAAAAACAGCGCGAAAACACGGTGTCTATCCCGCTGACTTGCTGAAAAAAAGAGCAGTCTGCTGACGAGCTGCTTCCCAATCAGCAAACCAGACCCCGAAAACGAAATATCTACGCATGTTGTGCGAAATGGCACGCCTTCTGCTTTATCCCGGTACGTGTTCAATAATTTCCAGGAGTAAATTCAATGTCTGAAACCAAGCGAACCGCCGCCATCATCGGCGCGGGGCTGGCGGGGACGTCTGCCGCGCTGGGCCTGCTCGACGCGGGTTTTGCCGTCACGCTTTACAGCGACAAGGATCAAAAAACATTACGGGACGGCGTTCCGGCAACGGGTACCGCCATTTATTTCGGCAAGCCTTCCCAGGATGCAGACGCGGAGATCATCGAAAATCTCTACGGCGCAGACACCTTCGCCACCGGCTACTCTTTCCGGATTTATGATGCCAGTAAAGGGCCGACGCTGGAGTTCGATCCCGAAATCGTCCATTTCCTGGCGCAGGGCATCGACGTGCGCAAACGCTCGGACGACCGGCTTACCCGCTTTATCGCACGGGGCGGGGACTTCCGGGTCGAGCCGGTCACACTGGAGAGCCTCGACGTGATCGCCGCCCGGCATGACCTGACGCTGGTTGCCACCGGCAAATACGGGCTGACGGATCTTTTCCCGATCGACGAAACACGCACCGTCTACAAGACCGTGCAACGCCACCTGCTCACCGTGCAACTGGCCGGACTGGATTACGGCCCCGACAGTTTCAACTACCGCAGCCGGGGTGGTGGCAAGCACGACCATGTAAACCTGCACACCGGGTTCGGTGAAATCTTCTTTGGCCCCCTTGTGCATAAAGACGTGGCCAACGGCTGGGTCATTCTTGGTTTTGCCAATCCGGGCAAAGAATGGGTGCAGCGTTTCGATACAGCAGTGGATGCCGCCTCGGCACGGCAAGTCTTCCTCGACATTTTCCGGGACTATTTCCCGGAAGACCTCCCGGAAGTGGAGAAGCTGCAACTCATCCCCTCCGATAGCCACGCCTGGCTCAAGGGGGCGGTGACACCATCGGTGCGCAGAGCCGTGGGCTTCACGCGCAGCGGCCACCCCGTTGCCGCGCTGGGCGACGCGGCCATTATCTTCGACCCCATCGCCGGACAGGGGGCACAGAACGTCTCCATCCAGATTGCCGCGCTGCTGCGCGCGGTACGCGCACACGAGGGGCCGTTTACGGCGGAATGGATCTCCCGCCAATTCGATCTGCACTGGCAAAACCACGGCTTTGCCGCCACCGAAGTCACACGCCTCTTCCTGGGCGACCCCAAGTACGCCGTCCATCTCGAATTGCTGCTACCCGCAGCGGCGGTCAGCGAGGGCGCGGCCCGTGCTGTTTTCCGTCTGCTCTCCGAACCGGAGCTGCTGGAAAAGATACAGACGCGGGAAGAAGTCGAACATTACATCACCCAGGCCGCAGGGGAACCCATCGCCGATCTGCTTGCGCGCTTCAAGCCCGCCGGGGTCTTTTCACGCCGGGAGGCAGCGTAAGCAATGACAAAAACAGTGCTGCTGATCTGAAAGCATACATTCAGCAGTGCGCTGCCTGACAGGCAGCAAGCGTGCAATTTCCCCCGGAAATGCGGCATTTATCCGACTTGGCATGATTTGTGCTGTTTTGCAGCACGCTACCTGCCGTCTGTGCAAAGGAACGATATGAGCAAAATTTTTTTCTTCAACGCTTTTGGCTTGTGGGCGCATCCCGATGAGCGCCCATGGCAATACCAGGATCTGGAACGCAGGGAGGAAGCATGACGCATCCCAAATTCCCCCACACGGCAGACGATCAGACGCTCAAGGCGCGTTTCCGACCCGTTTTCACCCGGATCGCCGAGGGCGCGGTGCAGCGGGAAATCCACCGCACGCTGGCCTACGAAGAAATCAATGCCCTGCGCGATCTGGGCTTCGGCACCTTGCGGGTTCCCGTTGAACTGGGTGGGCTGGGCGCCTCCGTGCACCAATTGTTCGAGCTCCTGATCGAACTGGGCGCGGCCGATTCCAACCTCTCCCAGGCCCTGCGTCCGCACTGGGCCTTCGTTGAAGACCAACGCCTGAGTGATAGCGAGTCGAGCCGTAACTGGCTGCGCATCGTAGCCGGGGGCAAGCTCGTGGGCAACGCGGTCACGGAAGCGGGCCATGGCGCGGTCGAGCGTTACCAGACGGCGCTTACCAACACGCCCGACGGTTTGCGGCTCAACGGCACCAAGTTCTACAGCACCGGCAGTCTCTATGCCGATTACATCGCCATTCATGCTGATCGTGATGGCAAGCGGGTAACGGTGCTGGTCGATGCCGACGCGCCGGGAATTTCGCAAAGCGATGACTGGGATGGTTTCGGGCAGCGTCTGACGGCAAGCGGCACCGTAAACAGCGTAGACGTAGCGGTAAGCGAAGATCGCATTATCGGGCCAGGTTACGGCACGGCGGGCCGTACATGGTCGACGGCCTACCTGCAGTTGATCCTGCTCGCTTCGCTGGCGGGGATTGCCCGGCGTGCGGAACAGGATGCCATCACCTGGGTACGTCCGCGCACACGCACCTTCAGCCATGCGCCAGCCGACCTGCCGCGTGAAGACCCTCTGGTACAAGCCACTATCGGGCAGCTTTCGGCGGCAGCTTTTGGTGCGCGCGCCGCGGTGCTGGCTGTAGCCGATGCGCTGGATGCCCTGCTGGACGCGGGCGCGACAGACCCCGAGCAACTGGACGAGGTTGAGCGTTCGATAGCGAAGGCGCAATCGGTCGTGATCGGTCTGGTGCTGGACGCGACCACCCGTCTGTTCGAGGTGGGCGGCGCATCCATCGCTTCCGGCCAGTACGCGCTGGATCGTCACTGGCGCAATGCCCGGACGCTGGCCTCACACAATCCTCTCTCCTACAAGCATCGCTCGCTTGGCGACAACCTGCTCAACGGCACACCCTTGCCCTATCAATGGAGCGCGGGGGTGCGCAAACGTGCACAGGCGTAATACCGGCAGTTAAGTCACACACGACCCACCCTCTTTACAAAGGAACGATATGAGCAAGAAATTCATCTTCAACGCTTTTGAAATGAACTGCGTCGGGCACCAATCCCCCGGTTTGTGGGCGCATCCCCATGATCGCTCATGGCAATACAAGGATCTGGAATATTGGACCGATCTTGCCAAACTCCTCGAAAAAGGCATCTTCACCGCCATCTTTATCGCTGACGTTGTGGGCTATTACGACGTCTATAACGACAGCGCCCGCGCCGCCGTCCAGAACGGCGTGCAAATCCCCGTCAATGATCCCTTGCAGATTGCCGGCCCGGTGGCGCAGGCGACCAAACATATCGGCATCGGCATTACCTCCTCCACCTCCTTCGAGCATCCCTACACCTGGGCGCGGCGCATTGCCACCGCCGACCACTACACAAAGGGGCGCGTTGGTTGGAATATCGTCACCTCCTATCTTGAAAGCGGCGCGAAAAACGTCGGTGACAACAGCCTCAACCGCCACGACAACCGCTACGAGATCGCCGAAGAGTATCTGGAAGTGATCTACAAACTGCTCGAAGGCAGTTGGGAAGAAGACGCCGTGGTGCGCGACCGCGAAAAGCGGATCTTCGCCAATCCCGACAAAGTTCATGAGATCGGCCACAAGGGCAAATACTTCGACGTCCCCGGTATCGGCCTCACCGAACCGTCCCCGCAGCGCACCCCCGTGCTGTTCCAGGCCGGTTCCTCCGCAGCGGGCAAAAAATTTGCCGCCCAGAACGCCGAACTGGTGTTTGTCTCGACACCGGGCAAGAAGGTCGTCAAGGAGTATGTTGCCGACGTGCGCAGACAGGCGAAAGAAGCCGGACGCGATCCCGCCAAAGTGCTGGTGCTCGCCCTCGTCAATATCGTCGTCGACGAAACTGACGAAAAAGCGCAGGCCAAATACGAAGATTACAAAAAGTACATCTCTTACGAAGGCACGCTGTCGCTGATCTCCGGCTGGAGCGGCGTTGATCTGAGCAAATACGGCCCGGACGAACCGCTCAAACATGAAGAAACCAACGCCATCATCTCCATCATCGACCACCTGACCAATGGTGAAGAAGATTGGACGCCGAGAAAACTCGCCGACTGGGTAGGCGTGGGCGGCCTCGGCCCCGTATTCATCGGCAGCGCCACCACCGTTGCGGATGCCCTGCAAGCCTGGGTGGCGGAGACCGACGTGGATGGCTTCAATATCTCCTATGGCGTCTCGCACGAAACTTTTGCCGATGTCGTCGAATACCTTGTGCCAGAGCTGCAACGGCGCGGCGTCTACCCGACCGAATACAAGGAAGGCACCCTGCGCGAAAAGATCTTCGGCACGCGCTATCTGCCGGACGAACACCCCGGTTCCCGCTACCGCGACATCGAAAAGGTGAAACGGGAAGAAGCCGCAAAACGGTAAGCAATACGCCATCTCCCCTTTCCCCTCGCGGGAGAGGGGTTGGATACGGCAACTCCAGAATCAGAGCGCGAGGCACATATATTGCCTTTATACAAATCGCGCTGATGGAAAGTTCCTGACACCGTGTCGTAACAATAAAAACCTGACAGAGACATTCTCATGATTGAGATCAAAAACCTGTGCAAAAGCTATCCCTTGCCGGATGGCTCAATTGCGCCTGTATTACGAGACATCAACCTGACAGTTGCAGATCAGTCGATTACAGCCATCGTCGGGCCAAGTGGCGCGGGCAAATCGACGCTCTCCAAGTGCATCAGCCTGCTGGAAGCGCCGACGTCCGGCTCAATTCTGGTCAACGGAAAGGACATCTCCCGCCTCTCCGGTGCGGCCTTGCGGCATGAGCGACGCGCCATTGGCACCATTTTTCAGTCTTCCGCACTGCTGCATCGCAAGACGGCAGCGCAGAACATCGCCTTGCCGCTGGAGTTTCTCCGCGTCGTGCACTCAGATATCGACCGGCGCGTGCGGGAGTTGCTGGAGGCGGTGGGGCTGACCGACAAGGCACATTTTTATCCGGCGCAGCTCTCCGGCGGGCAGCAGCAGCGGATCGGCATTGCCCGTGCGCTGGCCCTGCATCCGAAAGTGCTGCTCTCGGACGAAGCCACCTCCGGGCTTGATCCGCAAGTGACCGAATCCATCCTGGGCCTGCTGAAGCACCTGCGCGACGAATTTCATCTCTCCATTATTTTGATTACGCACGAAATGGATGTAGTGCGCGCCATCGCTGACGATGTCGCTGCAATCAGCGGCGGCGTGCTCGTGGAGCAGGGGCGCATCCAGGATTTGGTCGCCAATCCTGATTCCGCATTGGGCCGTCAACTCGTGCCACTGAAAACCGTTGAGCCGACGCAGCCGCATCACACCACGGCAGAAATAACCTATGGCGCAGATGGCGTTGTTCCGGAAGACTGGTTATCAACGCTTGCCGAACAATTGAACGCACGGCTCAAATTGCTCGGTGCGAACATCGAGCGTGTGCGCGGCAAATTGCATGGACGCGCCCTGCTCGCGCTGGATTTCAAGGGAGTACATCCGGATGCGGGAACCTTGCACACCGTTTTTCACTCTCTCGGCCTCAAGGCGTCTCTCGGTACGGCCCCGCTTGTCCCCGCCCATGATGTCTTGCTTACAAAAGAAAAGGTGTACGCATGAGTACAGTTTCCAGCCCTCTCGGCAGCGATACCCCCTGGACAGAAGTACACAAGTTGTTATTGCCGGCCTATTGGGAAACGCTGGTGATGGTTATTATCGTCATGACCATGGTTGTTCTAATCGGCGGCGCTATCGGCGTGCTCCTGTTCAACACCTCAAATCGCGGCTTGTTTGCACACAAACGTTTTAACCAGATTCTGAGCTGGTTCGTCAATATGGGGCGCTCGCTGCCTTTTCTGGTGTTGATGGCGGCGATCATTCCTTTTACGAAATACATTACCGGCACCACGATAGGCATCAAGGCCGCTGTAGTGCCGATGGTCATCGCAGGCGTACCGTTCTTTGCCCGTCTGGTGGAAAACGCGCTGCGCGATCTGCCACGCGAGGTGAATGCGGTGGGGCTGGTGTCCTGCGGTTCCATCTGGCAGATCATCGTGCATGTGCAATTAAGCGAGGCGCTCTCCAGCATTATTGCCGGGATTACCTTGAACACGATTTCAATGATCGAGTATTCGGCCATCGCCGGAACAATCGGTGCGGGCGGTATCGGCTATCTGGCCGTGGTCTATGGCTACCAGCGTTTCGATCACAACATCATGATCTCAACCATCATCATCCTGATCGTCACTATTCAGATGGTGCAATGGATCGGCGATCGGTTGGTGCGCCTGACCGCGCGCTAAACAGGTGACAAGTTCAATTAACCAAGGAGTAACTCAAAGTGTCTCACAGCAATGAGCAGTTTCAGATTCGCACTAAAAGCAAAGCGCCATGGATCGTTGCGCTGGTAATTTCACTGGCGGCGATTGGTAGTCTGTTCTATTACACGCAAGGCTCGAAAGAGGGCGTCAAATTTGGCGAAACCCTGAAAGTTCATTTCGAGCCAGCGATGGCCGGGGAAGAGCGTATTATTCAGTTTGTAGCAGAAAAAATCGCGCCCGATTACGGCATCAAAATCGAGGCAGTGGGGCTGCAAGATCCCGTGCAGGCTGACCGTGCCGTGGCTGATGGTGAATATGCAGGAACCATCTATCAGCATCAATGGTGGCTGAAACAGGTGGTAGACGGCAACGGCTTTGCGCTGACGCCGGTGGTGCCGGTATTTCAATGGGGCTTCGGCATTTATTCCGACAAGCACAAATCGGTTGCCGATCTGCCGGAAAAAGCCGTGGTGGTCGTTCCCGTTGACGGAGCCAATCAGGGGCAGGCGCTCTGGTTGCTTCAACGTGAGGGGCTTATCAAGCTGGACGAAGCAATTGAACCCAGGACGGCGAAACTGAAAGACATCAAGGAAAATCCGCATCAATGGGAATTCCAGGAACTGGATCTGCTGACCTTGCCGCGTATTCTGGATTCCGTCGATGCGGCTATCGGTTACGTATCGCAATTTGATGCGGGCAAAATTCCCCGTGGAAAAGGCATCCTGTTCCCGCCGCCACCTCGCACGTTTGCCTCCCAATTGGTAATCGGTACGCCGTATCTGAAAGATCCGCAGATTGAGAAACTGATTCAGGCGTTTTCCGATCCGCGCGTGAGCGAGTATCTGAAAAACACGGATGATCCGCTGGTGAAAGATGTTCTGACGCAGGTTTCGGCGCAGTAAGCTGCTGGTGCAGCGGGGAATAAACCAATATAGATATATTGGTTTATTCTCTTTAATTATGAATTAAAATTATTTAAGTAAAAATTAGTACCTTATTATACTTCAGACCATATTCCATCGGATATATGAAAATGAGTAATCTTCTTAAACTTGTCGCACCCAGTGACCATACCGTGCGCCGAAGGGAAACAGCAGTAGATACGCTGACGATGGGGGTCGCGCCCGGCAAACCGTCCCTGATTACGCTGCCCCACCCCGAAGGTTCGCGCTCGGTGCGCGCCAGCGCGCTGGTGTTTGAAGACCCCACCTCGGTCAGCCTGTTGCAGAGGATTCAGCGCGTGGCGCCGAGCGAGGCCAATGTGCTCATCATCGGCGATACCGGCACCGGCAAGGAGTTGATTGCCCGCCATGTCCATGCCCTGAGCCAGCGCCGCAAGGAACCGTTTGTCGCGGTCAATTGCGGCGCACTGTCAGAGACGCTGGCTGAGGGCGAGCTGTTCGGGCATGAAAAAGGCGCGTTTACCTCCGCTTGTCGCGCCAAGACCGGCTGGTTTGAAACCGCCAACGGCGGCACGCTGTTTCTGGATGAGATCGGGGATTTGTCGCTGAATATCCAGGTCAAGCTCCTGCGTGTGCTGCAGGAGCGGGAAGTGGTGCGCGTCGGCTCGTGCTCGCCGGTTCCGATCAACGTCCGCCTGATCGCCGCCACCAATGTTCGGCTGGAAGAGGCGGTGCTGGCGGGCAATTTCCGCGAAGATCTGTTTTACCGCCTGCAAGTCGTGCGCCTGGCGCTGGCTCCGCTGCGCGAGCGGCCCGGCGACATCCTGCCCTTGGTGCATTATTTCGTCGATCAGTACAGCCAGCGTCTGGGGCTGGGCCAGGTCACCATTGCGCCCGCAACCGAAGCCAAGCTGCTGGCGCATGCGTGGCCGGGCAACATCCGCGAACTGGAAAACGCCATCCACCACGGCCTGCTGGTGGCGCAGAACGGGGTGCTGCGCCCGGAAGACGTACATCTGTTTTCCTTCCTGAGCGCACGCGCGGCGGAAGTGGCAACAGCGGCGCCGCGCGAGACCAGTCAGGCGGTGGCACAAATCCAACAGGCACTGCCGACGCTGTTCGGCGAGAACCACGGCGCGCTCTATGAGCACATTGAGGGCATCGTGCTAAATGCCGCTTACGAATACTGCCACTGCAATCAGGTGCAGGCGGCGCGCTTGCTGGGGATCAGCCGCAACGTGATCCGCGCCCGTCTGATCAAGCAGGGGATTATTTCGGCGTTGAAGTGAGGGGATGGTGCTGTTCCCACTCCCCTGCTACACATATATCAGTTCACAAGACCAGTATGCCACCGGGCAGCGAGCCGGCCCCCTCCAGACGGCTGATCGTGCGCAGCAGCTCCAGGCCGGTCTGGGTCTTGAGCTGGGTGGCACGGGTGCGTAACTCGGCGATGCTGCGCTCGATGACGCTGCCTGCGGCGGCGAAGGCGACGATGTTGCCGCCATCGCACGAAGGGAAGGCAATCGTGCGGTCATCGAAAGCCTTCATGATCCGCTCGATGCTTGCAGCATAGCCTTTGGCGCGACCGAAGAGGTTGTAGGCCACCAGCCCCTGTTCCGAGAGCCGGGCGCGCACGGCCTGGTGAAACGGCAGGGTATCGAGCGCACCGGCGCGGGCATCCTGATCGTAGCCATCGACGAGCACGTAGTCGTAACGGGTTTGACGCTCCAGCAGGTAGCGGACGCCGTCACCGATGTGGATGGACAGGCGCTCGTCCTCATTGGGCAGGCAGAAATATTGCTGCGCGGCGGTGACGACCGCAGGCTCGATCTCCACCACGTCGAGACGGGCCTGAGGGCAGTGGTAGTAGAGGTATTTGAGAATCGAGGCCGCGCCCAGACCGATGATCAGGATTTTGCGCGGCCAGATGTCACCGTCGTCATGCAGCCCGTCGCGCAGCAGCAACCCCGCCATCATTTCACGGGTATAGGCAAGTTCGAGGGCGTTGGGCTGACGCAGCCGCATCGCGCCCTGTATCCATTCGGAACCGAAGTGCAGGTAGCGCACACCGGCTTGTTCGGAGATGTCGATCGGGGTGGTCATTGCAGGATCAGCGCGGGTCAGTGGCTCAGGCGTTTGAGCGCGTAGAGTTGTTCCAGCGCCTCGCGGGGCGAGAGCGCATCAGGGTCTGTCGCCGCCAGTGCGGTGAGCACCGGGTGCGAGAGCGGGAGGTCTTTCTCCGGCTCGGGCGCGATGGCGAAGAGGTCGCCCTGCGGGCCGCTGTCGACCGCACGATTCTCCAGCGTGCGCAGGCGACGGCGGGCATCGCGGATGACCGCTGCGGGGATGCCGGCCAGCGCCGCGACTTCGATCCCGTAGCTCTGGCTCGCCGGCCCGTCTTCGAGCGCATGGAGAAAGACGATGCGATGGCCATGCTCCACGGCATCGAGGTGAACGTTGACGCACTCGGGATGCTCGCTGTTGAGCCGGGTCAGCTCGAAATAGTGGGTGGCGAACAGGCTCAGGCTGCGGTTTTTTTCCAGCAGGTGGCGGGCGATGGCAAAGGCAAGGGCGAGGCCGTCGAAGGTCGAGGTGCCGCGCCCGATTTCGTCCATCAGCACGAGGCTGTGTTCGGTGGCGCCGTGAAGAATGGCTGCGGCTTCGGTCATCTCGACCATGAAGGTGGAGCGCCCGGAGGCGAGATCGTCGGAGGCGCCGATGCGGGTGTAGATGGCATCGAGCGGGCCGAGGGTGGCGGACACGGCGGGGACGAAGCTGCCGATGTGGGCGAGCAGACAGATGTGGGCGACCTGGCGCATGAAGGTCGATTTGCCGCCCATGTTGGGGCCGGTGATCAGCAACATGCGCCGGGTGGGCGAGAGGTGGGCGTCGTTGCGGATGAATTCATCGACCTGCCGCTCGACCACCGGATGGCGACCGCCGACGATGTGGATGCCGGGTTGCAGGGAGAACACCGGCGCGACGTAGTCGTAACGGCGGGCCGCTTCGGCAAATGCGGCCAGCGCGTCGATCGTGGCCAGCGCCCGCGCTGCGCGCTGAAACGCGGGGATATGGGGCGCGAGCTGGTCGAGCACTTCGTCGTAGAGTTGTTTCTCGCGCACCAGCGCCCGCTCCTGCGCCGACAGGGCCTTGTCCTCGAAAGTTTTAAGCTCGGGGGTAATGTAACGTTCGGCGTTCTTGAGCGTCTGGCGGCGGCGGTAGTCGGCGGGCACACGGTCGGCGTTGGCATTGCTGACTTCGATGTAAAAGCCGTGCACCTTGTTGAATTCGACTTTCAGGTTGGTGATGCCGGTACGTGCCCGCTCCTGCGTTTCCAGGGCGAGGAGGAAATCGCCGCAATGGGTTTGAATGCCGCGCAATTCGTCGAGTTCGGCATCAAAACCGTCGGCAATGACGCCGCCTTCCCGGATCAGGGCTGCGGGTTCTGCGGCGATCGCACGACTGAGAAGCGCGAACGGCGCAGGGGCAAGGTTCAGGTCTGCCGCCAGCTCATCAAGCAGCTTGCTCGCCGTGGCGTCGAGCATGGGGGCCAGGTGCGGCAGGCGGTCGAGGCTCACGCGCAAAGCGGCCAGATCACGTGGGCGGACGCTTTTGAGCGCAATGCGGGCGGTGATGCGTTCGATATCGGCCACGCCCGCCAGCGCGGCCCTTACCTGATCAGCACGATTGCCGTGATCGGCGTTGGTGGCGAGCAATTCGGCGACGGCCTGATGGCGGGCGGCGGGGAGCGTCGGGTCGCGCAAGGGGTTGTGCAGGGCGTGACTCAGCCAGCGCGTGCCCATGCTGGTGATGCAGGTGTCGAGCAGCGACAGCAGGGTGGGCGCGGACTCGCCGCGCAGGGTTTCGGTAAGCTCCAGATTGCGCCGGGTGGCGGCATCGAAACGGATGGATTCCGCCTCGCGCTCGACGGTGAGCGCGGTGATATGGGCCAGACTCTGGCGTTGGGTGGCACGCGCATAGTCAAACAGCGCCGCCGCCGCCCCCAGCGCCAGCGGTACGTCTGCCGCGCCGAAGGCGGCCAGATCGCGGGTGCCAAAATGTTCGGTCAGCAGCCGGGTCGCGGTCTCGGTGTCAAACTGCCAGTCGGCCAGACGACGCAACACCGGAGCGAGGCTCTCGAGCAGCGGCAAGGCCAGCCCGTCGGGCGCCAGCACCTCCGCCGGGCGCAGGCGCTCGAACTGCGCGGCGAGGGATTCCGCCGGGCACTCCATCAGGCGCAAATCGCCATTGGCCAGGTTCAACCACGCCAGCCCCAGCACACCCCGATGCAAGGTCGCCGCCAGCAGCAAGGCATCGCGCCGCTCGTCGAGCAGCGCCGCGTCGGTGAGGGTGCCGGGTGTGACGATGCGGCTGACCACCCGCTCCATCGGCCCCTTGGTCGCGCCGGGCTCGCCGACCTGCTCGGCAATCACCACCGATTCGCCCAGCTTCACCAGCCGGGTCAGATATTGTTCAACCGCGTGAAACGGCACCCCCGCCATCTTGATCGCCTGCCCCGCCGACTGACCACGGGTAGTCAGGGTGATGTCGAGCAGGCGGGAGGCTTTTTCCGCATCGGCGAAAAACAGCTCGTAGAAATCCCCCATGCGATAAAACAGCAAGGTGTCGGGATGCTGCGCCTTGATGCGCAAATACTGCTGCATCATCGGCGTATGCGCCGAAATATCTCCTGCCTCAAACCCCATATTTCCTACCATCTCCCCAACAACCACGCCGTTTTTCGTCATTTGCGCGTTTGGTGTAGCTTTCAGTGTAACCCGGTCCCTACCGGGGATTGCTGACCAAAAAGCTACACCGTGGAGTGCAACATGTTTGATGCGCGTACCGCAAAGCTGCTTGCCGCTGGCGAGCATATCACGTTCGCGGAATGCTCCGGATTGCGCCTGGTGGCGTCGAAAACGGGGCGAAGCTGGATTTACCGACACCGCAGGCGGCGTGCGGGATCTCGAGGCGCTGGGGATTCTGGCGACGGGACGGGCGGGGGAGATTCTGGGGTGAGGGGGGCGAGGAATGTCCAGCACAATGCGCTAGTTGCGGGCAACCGGCGGCGAAATATCCAAGGGTGGAACGGAGATTTCACGCCGATATTCTGGCTGCGGAAGAAGCCGATCCTGACGCACAGCGAACGGCGGGATGTCATCCCATGCCCGAATGGGCTTGTGATGCCCCGGTGCCGGGCCGGGCGTCGGAACGGCGGGCGCAATGGATTGTGCAGGCGTGTTGTCTGGCAGATCGCGCCGCCCGAAAATCATGCCGATGATCCACACGCAGAGCATCGCCAGCGCCCCGATGATGCCGCCGGTAATTACCGTGGCGATGACCGCGAAAATCAGGGAATCTGACATGATCCAGAACACAACAAAGGCGACGAAGACGGCAGCCTTGGCTACGAACAGGGCTTGTTCCGTGCTTTCCATGGCATCGGCCATATCCGCAAAGATGTTTTGTTTGATCTTTCCCATGGCTTGCATCCCCCCGTTTCGTAAAGGATAGCGCATGTCTACCAGTCTGGCTCTTTCCATCAAGATTGGCGCCGCTGCCGGGGCAGCATTGTCAGTTTTTGGCAACCTGAAAGGCACGATGCAGCGCGTCGCCGATGTCACCTCGACACTCAAGGCCAAACAAAAGGCACTCGGCAAGGAAATTGAGGCCGCCGCCCGGCTCCCCATCACCAACCTGCACACGCTGCGGGAACAATTCGAGCGTCAAGGCCGAACGCTGGACATGCTCAGGGCCAAAACGAAGCAGCTTGGGATCACTCAATCCGCCATCGCGGCCAACGAAGCCAACCGCAGCTTGCTACGCAGCAAAATGATGGAGACAGCGGGCCTCGCCTATGTCGCATCCCGTCCGTTCAAGGTCGGCATCGAGTTCGAGGCATCAATGAGCAAGGTGCAGGCGCTCACCCGGCTCGACAAAGATTCTGACGAAATGAAGGCGCTCACCGGGCAGGCGCGGGCGCTGGGCGCGGCCACCTCTTTCACCGCCTCGGAAGCGGCGCAGGCGCAGGGCTTTCTGGCGATGGCCGGGTTCAAGACCGCCGACATCCTCGCCTCCATGCCGCCGATGCTCGACATGGCAAAAGCGGGCGGCATGGATTTGCAGCGCACCGCCGATATCGCTTCCAACATCCAGACCGCCTACGGTATCAAATCCTCCGAGATGACGCGGGTGGCTGATGTCCTGACCGCCGCGTTCACCAACGCCAACGTCGACCTTGAAATGCTGTCGCAGACCATGAAATACATGGGGCCGGTGGCCAAGCAGTTTGGCATGAGCCTGGAAGAATCTGCCGCCATGGCGGGATTGCTCGGCAACGCCGGGATACAGGGGGACATGGCAGGCACCGCCTTGCGCGGGGTGATGTCCAAGCTCGCCGGGCCTACCACGAAACAGGCAAAAATCCTCAAGGAACTGGGCATCAAAACCAAAGACGCCGCCGGGAACATGCGGGCGCTTCCGGAAATCCTGCTGGATTTGGCCAAGGCGACCGACAAGATGGGGAGCGGGGACAAAGTAGCGACCATCATGGGGTTGTTCGACCAGCGCGCTGGCCCCGCCGTGCTGGCGATGATGGATCAAAAAGACAAGCTCCAGGCCGCCATCGACACGGTCAATAATTCAGCAGGCGCGGCATCCAAAACCGCCGCCATCATGAATGACAACACTGCTGGCGCGCTCCTGAGAATGAAATCAGCATGGGAAGATTTATCTATTTCCATGGCTAATACCGGCAACGGCGCTTTGCGTGATTTGATCGAATTCTTTGCAATTTTCCTGCAAAAGGTATCGGCGTGGGTACAGAAAAACCCTGAGACGGTGAAGGCCATCATGACGTTGATTGTCGGCTTTATCGCCTTCAAGGTCGCGCTGTTGGGGCTTGCTTATACGGCTTCGCTGATCGCCTCGCCTTTTTTACACCTCTGGAAGATTGGCCGCATGATTGGCGCGACGCGGCTTCTGCTACAGACGGGGGGGCTTGTGGCGGCTTTTCCGAAAATCGCCAGTGCGATAGGATGGATCGGAAAACTGAAGACCTCAATAGGAAAAGCCGCTATATGGCTGATCGCAAAAGGCGCTGCATTTGGCGGCTTCTTTCTCAAGAGCGTGCTCCCCAGCCTGCTCGCCTTTGGTCGTGGGCTGTTGCAGGCGTTTATCGGCCCCATTGGTATCGTCGTTAAAGCGTTTCTGTGGATGGCCCGCGCCCTGCTCATGACCCCCATCGGCTTGATCATCACCGCCATCGCGGTCGCCGCCTTCCTCATCTATAAATACTGGGGGCCGATCAAGGCCTTCTTTCTCAACCTGTGGGATGACATTTGTGGCGGCGCGAAAGCGGTGTGGGATGATGCAAGCAGCTTCGTTGTGAGAAAGTGGGATGACATGTGCGGCGGCGCGAGAGCACTCTGGAGTGATTTGTCCGGCTTCTTCGTCGGACTGTGGACACAAATCCAAACCGCCATCGGAGGCGGGCTTACCAGCATCGCCGCGCTGATTCTCAACTGGTCGCCCCTCGGCCTGTTCTATCAAGCCTTCGCCGGGGTTATGTCGTGGTTCGGCATCGAGCTGCCGGGCACGTTCACCGCGTTCGGCTCGATGATCATCGACGGGCTGATCAATGGCATCACCGGCAAAGCCGTGGCCCTGCGCGACAGCATTTCGATGGCGATCGGGGATGGCATCGATGCGGCCAAAGCAAAGCTCGGCATCAACTCCCCCTCCCGCGTTTTCGCGGCCATTGGGGGGTTCACCATGCAGGGCATGACCGAGGGCATTGCGGCGAACATGCGCGGCCCGCTCGATGCGATCAAGGGCTTTTCCGCGCAACTGGCTGCCGCCGGTGCAGTGGCGCTGACGCCCGCGCTGGCCGTCGGCAGCATGGCGCCCCCACCAGGCTCCGCCGCACCGCTGCCCGCCCTCACCCGAGCTGCGCCCGCAGGTGGCATGGCAGGCAGCGCTGCATCGGCGAGCATGGTCGGCGCCACCACCATCCAGATCACCGTCAACCCCGCGCCCGGCATGGATGAAAAAGCGCTCGCCGAGCTGGTCGCCAGAAAGATCAGGGAGACCCAACTGACGGCGGCCGCACAGGCGCGATCGAGGCTCACGGATGCGGATTGACACCCTTCGTTTGTCCTTGGGTAGGGGCGGTTCGCGAACCGCCCCTACAGCTTACCCAAAGATCATGAGCTGGGCGGATATCTGAAACGCCCGTCGGCTTGAAATACTTGCGTTTTGTATCCAATCAGATACAATGCAGTCATGAACATCTTGATCCGATCCGACCCGTTTAGCGCATGGCTGAAAAATTTACGCAATCCCATCGCAACAGCGCGGATTGTGGCGCGGCTGATTGCAGCGGAACGCGGCAATTTCGGGCAGGTGCGGATGCTGGATGAAGGCGTATCGGAAATGAAAATAGATGTGGGGCCGGGATACCGTGTCTATTACATGCGCAAGGCGGGAGTGATTTATGTGGTGCTGGCAGGCGGCGACAAATCCACCCAGAAGCAGGACATTGCCCGTGCTATCCAGATGGCGCGTGAAATCCGGGCCGAGGTAAAGGCTGAAAAGGAAGAGGAGTCAAAGTCATGACAACAAGTTATGCACCATTCGATGCGGCAGAATATTTGGACAGTGAGGAGACGATTGCGGAATTCCTTGCGGCCGCTGCTGAAGATGAAAACCCGGATGTACTGCTCTCGGCGATTGGGGCCGTCGCACGTGCGCGCGGCATGGCAAAGGTGGCGGCAGACGCAGGGCTGGGGCGCGAGAGCTTGTATAAGGCGCTCGCACCCGGGGCGCATCCCCGGTACGACACGATTCAGCGCGTGATTCATGCCCTCGGGGTGCGGGTGCGGTTTACGACGGCACCCCCTGCGGAAACTGCAACGATAACGGGAAGTCTATAATGAGCACAAGGCATCCATCCCCCCACGCATCCATTTTGGCGTTTTATACATAGGGTAGAAAACCGCTACTCCAGTATCTCCATCCGCGCCGCGCTCCGCCCCCTCTCTCCCGCTGCCAGCGGCTCATGCGCGAGCGCGTGCATGGTGGCCCAGGCCAGGTCGGCGTGGGCGACTTCTTCGCTGCGGTCGGCCTTGAAGGTCACCTGCCGCCCGCTGTCGGTCACGGTCTTTCTGATCGCCATGAAGGACTGCGCCACGTCCGCCGGGTAGAACTGGCGCACCAGTTGATACACGCCCTGGGCAACGTCCGCATCGCGCAGCGGCAGGCGAAAGGCGACCGCGAGCAGGAAGAGGTGCTGCTCTTCGCGTCGCTTCTGGAATGCAGCATCGCCGATATTCAGCGCTTCGGCAGGGGCGCGTAGCCGCGCCCTGAGTCCCATCCACGGCGGCGGCGCAAGGCTTCCTGACGGGTGCGCTCGCGGCTTTCGCGGTCAATGCGGCGGCTCTTCCGGCCGTCGTTCTGTCTCTCGCGTTCGGTTTGCGCGATGGACGCTTCGCTGTGCGCCAGGCTCTCGGCGATCTCACGATCCAGATTTCGGGTGGCCCGCGCCGTCATCACCCAAACAACGGGCAAGGCCAGCATCGTCAGCGCGAACACGACAGCGGAAAGCTGAACGATGAAGACAAGAATGGACTCAAGCATGGCCTTCTCGCAGAAAAGGAAACCAACATGGGCACAATGAACACTGCTCTTTCCATTGTAATCGGTGGCGCGGTCGGCGCAAGTCTTGGGCAAGCCATCGCGCGCACAAAAAACGATCTTGGCGGGTTGCAAAAACGGCTCGACGGCCTGAACGCGGATCGCGCCGGAACCTAGCTGATGCGAAATTCCACATGCCTTCCTGCGCGATGCAAGAGGCTGACCAGTTTATCCACGCTGAATCGCTCCGTCTTCCGGTGCATGACCTCGGAGATGCGCGTGCGGGGAATACCCAGTTCGTCGGCAAGCTCTTGCTGCTTTTTCCCGCGCCCGCGCAGTTCTTTTTCGAGCGCGATCAACAGCGTTTCGCGCGCCAGCATGGCTGCGGCCTCATCCGGGGGAAATCCCAAATGGGGGTCGTTTTAGTCTTCCCGCAACCACCGCGCCGCGTCCAGCGCGTAGTAGGTCAGCACCCCGTCAGCGCCCGCACGCTTGAACGCCAGCAAGGCTTCCAGTGCACAGGCGCGCTCGTCAATCCAGCCCTGCTGTCCGGCCGCTTTCAGCAGGGCGTATTCGCCGCTGACCTGATAGGCATAGGTCGGCACCTGCAGTTCGGTTTTCACCCGGCGCACGACATCCAGATACGGCAGGCCCGGCTTGACCATGAACATGTCGGCGCCTTCAGCGATGTCGAGCGCGACTTCACGGAGGGCTTCGTCGCTGTTGGCCGGGTCCATCTGGTAGGTGTATTTGTTGCCCTTGCCCAGATTCCCGGCGGTGCCCAGCGCATCGCGGAAGGGGCCATAAAAGCTCGACGCATATTTGGCCGAATAGGCGAGGATGCGCGTGTAGACGCGGCCATCGCGGTCAAGTTCGGCGCGGATGCGGGCGATTCTGCCATCCATCATGTCCGAGGGCGCGACTACGTCAGCACCGGCCTGCGCGTGACAGAGCGCCTGCCTGGCAAGGGCTTCCAGGGTCTCGTCGTTGAGCACATATGCACGCGGGTCGTCAGGATCAATCAGGCCATCCTGACCGTGGCTGGTGTAGGGGTCGAGCGCCACGTCGGTAATCACCCCCAGCTCGGGGAAATGCTGTTTGAGTGCGCTCACCGCCCGTGGCACCAACCCGTCCGGGTTCCACGCTTCTTCGGCGCCCGCGCTTTTTTGCCCGACTTCAATTACAGGGAACAGCGCCAGCGCCGGCACGCCCAGCTTCAGCGCCTCTTCGGCAAGCGCGAGCAGGCGGTCGATGGTGAAGCGGTTCACGCCGGGCATCGACGGCACCACGGTCACGCTGTCCTTGCCTTCACGCACGAACACCGGGTAGATCAGGTCATTGGTGGTGAGGACGTTTTCGCGCATCAGACGCCGGGAAAAATCGTCGCGGCGCATGCGGCGCATGCGGATGGAGGGGAAAGCAGCGTTGACGGGAGCGTTCGCGGGCATGGCGGGCGGTTCCTTGTGTGTTGTTGACCGGTTAGCGCGTAGAAGTGGATGCGCCCGGCTCCAGCCAGGCGCCGACGATCTGTTCGCATTCGTCGACACCCGTCTTTTTGAGGCTGGAAAAAAGCTGTACCGTGACTTGCGGGCCGAAGCTGGCGAGCGCCGAGCGCACTTTGCCCAGGGACGCCGCGCCCTGCCCGCGCGAGAGTTTGTCGCTTTTGGTGAGCAGCACGTGAATGGGCCGCCCGGAAGGCGCGAACCAGCCGATCATCTGCAGATCGAGCGCGGTCAGCGGATGGCGCACATCCATCATCAACACGAGGCCGACCAGGCACTCGCGGTGCTTGAGGTAGCTCTCGATCAGCCCCCCCCATTGACGGCGAACTTTCTCCGGCACGGCGGCGTAGCCATAGCCGGGCAGATCGACGAGGCGGGCGCCGTTGGGCAGGCGGAAAAAGTTGAGCAACTGGGTGCGACCCGGCGTTTTGGACACGTAGGCGAGCCGCACGTGATCGACCAAGGTGTTGATTGCGCTGGACTTTCCCGCATTGGAGCGCCCGGCGAAGGCGATCTCTGCACCTTCGGGTGGCGGCAGACCGGTGGGCCTGGCGATGGAAATCTCGAAACTGGCTTGACGGAAAACGGACATGGAACCCAGAGAAAAAAGGCGATCGACACACGAAGCAGGAGGAATACCCAAGCTTGCATCGCGCACAAAGAGGCATCTGTTATAGAATACCTTGTTTTGAGACTACTCACTCACGGCTTTCCGAGGACATTATGATCAAGCGTTCCCTGTTGCTGTCGTTGCTACTCGTCGCGGGCAGTGCCCACGCCCAGGAACCCGCACCCGACCTGGAAAAGGCCAGACAGACTGCTGAAACGAACTGTGTTGCCTGTCACATGGTAGACGGCAACAGCGAACTTCCTGACTACCCCAAAATCGCCGGGCAGAGCGAAGACTACCTGCTCAAGCAGATGAAGGAATTCAAAAGCTGGGACGGCAAGCCGGTCGTGCGCGAAAATGCGTTCATGGGCGCGATGATCTCGCCGCTCGAAGAGGCTGACATGAAGGCGATGGCGGTCTACTTCTCCGGTCAGACGCTCAAGCCTGCCGCGGCCAAACAGCCCGACACCTTTGCTGAAGGACAAAAAATCTGGCGTGCCGGCATCGTCAAAAAAGGCGTGCCCGCCTGTGCGGCCTGCCACGGCCCGGCGGGTAAAGGGATGCCCGCGCAATACCCGGCACTGGCCGGCCAGTTCCCCGAATATCTCGAAACCCAACTGCGGGCCTTCCGTGACGGGACGCGCAAGAATGATCCCGCCGCCGTCATGCAGGCCATCGCGCTGCGCATGACCGAGCCGGAAATCAAGGCTGTCTCCGACTACGCCGCCGGCCTGCGCTGACAACACGCTGAAAACACAGGCGCATGGCATGATGTGCGCCAGTCGATGAAGAGGGCGCGAAGGGGGTTTTCCCCTGCGCGCCCTTCGCTCTTGCCCTCCCTCCCCTTGCGCCACTGAGTCCCGCCATGCCCCGTGCCACCGCACGCGCACTCATCGAGCTGCTGAGTTCGATGCGCTTTGCCATCAGTCTGCTGACCGTGCTGGCAATCGCGTCGATCATCGGCACGGTGGTACGCCAGAACGAAGCCTTCAACGCCTATCTCAACCAGTTCGGCCAGTTCTGGTTCCTGTTCTTCGGCAAGCTGGGGCTGTATTCGGTCTATAACGCGAGCTGGTTTACCGTCATCCTCGCCTTTCTGGTGCTGTCGACCGCGCTGTGCGTGATTCGCCAGGCCCCGCTGATGTGGCGCGAAATCTGCGGTTTCCGCGAACACGCACGCGAAGCCTCGCTCCAGCTTTTCCACCATCACGCCACCCTCACCCCCGCAGTGCCCGCCGACACCTGGCGGGAAGTCGTCACCAACCACCTCGCCGCCGCCGGTTTCCGCTTCAAGGTCAACGAGCGCATCGACGGCGTCCTCTTCGCCGCCAAACAGGGCAGCGCCGGGCGGGTAGGCTATTTCTTCGCTCACGGCGCCATCGTGCTGATCTGCCTTGGCGGGCTGCTCGACGGCAACCTGCCGCTGCGCCTGATGATGACGCTGGAGGGCAAAGCGCCCGCCGTCGGCAACCAGTTGATCGCCGACATGCCCGCCGCGGCCCGGCTCGACGTGGACAATTTCAGCTATCGCGCCAACGTCTACATCCCGGAAGGGCGCTCGTCCTCCATGGGCGTGCTCAACATCGACGACGGCATCCTGCTCCAGCCCCTGCCGTTTACGATCTCGCTCAAGCGCTTCATCATCGACCATTACGAAAACGGCATGCCCCGCCGCTTCGCCAGCGAGGTGCTGATCACCGACACGACCAGCGGCGAGAGCTTCGAGCGCACCATCGAAGTCAACAAACCGCTCGAATTCCGTGGCGTCACCCTGTATCAGTCGAGCTTCGACGACGGCGGCTCCATCCTGCATTTTGCCGCGCGCAGCTTCGCTCCCACCAGCGCCCCCCCGCTCGAATTCGAGGGTGAGGTCGGCAGCAGCATGACGCTGTCCAGCGCCGGGGACGAATACAGCTTCAAGCTGGAACTCACCGGTTTTCGCCCGGTAAACGTCGAAAACATGCTCGAATCAAGCGCCACCAACATGCTGGATGGCTTGCTCGGCAACGGCGCCCACGACCCCGCGCGGCGGGAATTGCGCAACCTCGGCCCGAGCTACACCTACAAACTGCGCGACGCCACCGGGCAGGCGCTCGAATTCAACAACTACATGCTGCCGCTCCAGGTCAACGGGCGCTGGTATCACTACAGCGGCATGCGCGCCAGCCAGATGGAACCCTTCCGCTACCTGCGCATCCCGCTCGATGACGGCAGCATCGACACCTGGTTCGGGATGCGGCGCACCCTGTTCGACCCTGCCCGCCGCAGCGTCCTCGCCCGCCGTTTCGCCGACCGCAACCTCGACGCCCCTGACGACAACACCCTGCACGAACGCCTCACCGCCGCCGCGGAACACACCCTGACCCTGTTCAGTTCCGGCGGCTTCGACGCCGTGGGAAAATTCATCACCGCCAACATTCCCGAAGCCGAACGCGACAGCGCCGGCGAGGCCTTCATCAAGATCATGCAGGGGCTGGCCTGGGAGAGCTGGCAGATGGCGCGTGAAGAAGCCGGCAAGCCCATCCCCGAGGCCGACGACTCGCTCGCCGGTTTCGTGCGCGACAGCCTCGCCGCCCTCTCCGACAGCACCGCTTACGGCGCCCCGTTCTATCTCCAGCTCTCCGCCTACGAACAGCGTCAGGCGAGCGTGCTCCAGGCCTCGCGCTCGCCGGGCAAGCCGCTGGTCTATCTCGGCTCGCTGCTCCTGGTCATCGGCGTCTTCGCCATGCTCTATGTGCGCGAGCGTCGCCTGTTCGTGCTGCTCAGACATGGCACAATGACGCTGGCGATGTCATCGAACCGCAAAACAATCGACGTAGACGAAACCTTCATCCGTCACCGTGACACGCTCGCCGCCGCGCTCCAGGCGACGATCTCCCCCCCACCGCAGTGAGTTTCCATGGAACTGGCCCCCGCTTCCCCCACCCCCGCCTCTCCCCGTCCCGCCCCGGCTTCCCCCCACGCCAACGGCTGGCTGCAACGCCGCACGGGCGGCGACTGGCTCTACCTGCTGGCGCTCATTGGCGGCGCCATGCTGGCCTGTCTCAACTACCGCACCACCCTGGACGGCTACGACCTTGCCATCCTCATCCTCCACGTCCCCATCCTGACCGCCATCGGCTGGTACTGGCGACCCTTCCGCCTGCTCATCCTGCTGGTCACCGTGCTCGCCCTGGCGAGCATCAACCTCTATCAGGGCGACCTCGCCCGCGCCGAAAAGCTCTTCCTGCTCAAATACCTGCTCTCCAGCCAGACCGCGATCAGCTGGATGAGCGCGCTCTTTTTCATCGCCACCGGCGCTTACTGGCTGGGCCTGCTCGCCCGCTCCGATTTTGCCGAACGCACCGGCAGCTTCCTCACCTGGAGCGCGGTGACGATGGGCACCACCGGCCTGTTCGTGCGCTGGTATGAGTCCTATCTGATCGGCCCCGACATCGGCCACATCCCGATCAGCAACCTCTACGAAGTCTTTGTCCTGTTCAGCCTGTTTACCGCGCTGCTCTACCTCTTCTACGAAGGCCGCTACGCCACCCGCAAGCTGGGCGCGTTCGTGCTGCTGGTGATCTCCGCCGCGGTGCTGTTCCTGCTCTGGTACGCGTTCACACGCGAGGCATACCAGATTCAACCCCTGATTCCGGCCCTCCAGTCGTACTGGATGAAAGTGCACGTCCCGGCCAACTTCATCGGCTACGGCGCCTTCGCCGTCGCCGCCATGGTCGGCGTCGCCCAACTGCTCGTCTCCCGCGGCCTCCTCGCCAGCCGCCTGCCCGCCCCCTCCGTGCTCGAAGACGTCATGTACAAAGCCATCGCCATCGGCTTCGCCTTCTTCACCATCGCCACCATCCTCGGTGCGCTGTGGGCCGCCGAAGCCTGGGGCACCTACTGGCAGTGGGATCCGAAAGAGACCTGGGCGCTCATCGTCTGGCTCAACTACGCCGTCTGGCTGCACATGCGCCTGACCCGCGGCCTGCGCGGCACGATGCTGGCGTGGTGGGCCGTACTCGGCCTGCTCGTGACCACCTTCGCCTTCGTCGGCGTCAACATGTTCCTCTCCGGCCTGCACTCCTACGGCTCACTGTAAACACCGCCATGACCACCAACCCGCAAGACGCCCTCAAAAAAGCCGCCGCCCTGGCCGCACTCGATGACGTGGTCGACGACAGCATCATCGGCGTCGGCACCGGCTCCACCGTCAATCATCTCATCGACGCCCTGGCCGGGATCAAGTCGCGCATCCGTGGCGCGGTGTCCAGCTCCGAAGCCAGCGCAAAACGCCTCGCCGCCCACGGCATCCCCCTGTTCACCCTCGATGACATCGACACCCTGCCGGTCTACATCGACGGCGCCGACGAAATCGACCCCGGCTTCAACATGATCAAGGGCGGCGGCGGCGCCCTCACCCGCGAAAAGATCGTCGCCGCCATCTCCCGCCGCTTCGTCTGCATCTGCGACGCCAGCAAACAGGTCGCCACCCTGGGCCGCTTCCCCCTCCCGGTCGAAGTCATCCCCATGGCCCGCGCCCACGTCGCCCGCGAACTGACCCGCCTCACCGGCGGCGAACCCAAACTGCGCGAGGGCTTCATCACCGACAACGGCAACCTCATCCTCGACGTCCACGGCCTCGCCATCACCACCCCCGCCGCCCTCGAAACCACCCTCAACCAGATCGTCGGCGTCGTCACCAACGGCCTGTTCGCCCAACGCGGGGCGGATGTGCTGTTGCTGGCGACGGCGGATGGGGTAAAACGAACCGAGCGCCCCTTGTAACGTGTACCCGCATCTACACCCACATGAACGGTATGTTGTTACCGCTGATTAAAAAATAAAATCGCCCAAAATCTCTTCCACCACGAAGTTAAATTAATCATGCAAACACCACAAATTACCTTGACTTTTCAAAAACATGAATAACAATCTTCGCAAGCAAGCAAGCAAGCAAGCAAGCAAGCAAGCAAGCAAGCAAGCAAGCAAGCAAGCAAGCAAGCAAGCAAGCAAGCTTCCTGCGTTCGCCACCGCTGTTGTATTGCTACTTTTTGTATTATTGGTAACTGCGCGCGCTGTAGTGGTATACGGTCTGATGGCAGGGGTTGCAGAATGTCCCGGTTGCATGGCCGCGACAGCTGCTCAGCAGGACGCGAGCCTGCTTGCCGTGCTGTTCGCGTTGATTGGACTCGCCTTCCTGATGCGTCGTTACTGGCTGCAACTGCCGTGGCTGCTGCTTGCCGTGGTGCTGGTGCTGGCCTACGCAGTCGATATCGTGGTGGCGCAGACACTGACCCAGCGCCTGTTCCTGTTTGACATGATCAAGTTTGGCAAAGAAATAAGCGCGATCACACAGTTCAGCGCTATTTTCTTTGCCACACCCGCAGGTAAAGTGGCAATAGCGCTGAGCGCCGCAGGTGTGTTGCTGCTGCCGCTTGCCTTGTTGCCGCGACCGCAACGACCACGTCTTGCGCTGGCATGCTTTGCCGCATCCGCAGCACTCTTCCTGCTTGGAAGCTGGCAGCCGGTATCAATGCAATACGTTCACAGCAATGTGTTGCAGAACTTCGTTGCGGCAAATTTTGATTTTGGCGTAGACAAGCCTTATAGCGCCGTCTTCACCGAAAAAATCGCACATGAGTACGTGCCACCGGCGCTGACCTGCGAATCGGGGCAATCAATGCGGCCTGACCTGATCGTGCTCACGGTGGAATCACTGTCGATGCATCAGAGTCAGTTGTTCGGTGGCTTTCGTAATCTGATGCCACGCCTTGACGCAATCGCGCACGCGCACACATATTTCCCTGACTTCATCGCCAACGGCTTTACGACCGACGGCGGCATGATCGCGATGATCACCGGTCGGGCGCCAGTGCCGTCGATCGGGCGCTACCAGAGCGCACAGGCATTCGCCGGTTTCGACGATCCGCACGACGCGATTCCCGATATTGTGCATGCGCAAGGCTACACGGCGCATTTCTTTACGTCCGGTGATCTGGGTTTCCTCGATAAACCAAAGTGGCTGAAAAGCCTGCTTTTCGATTCCTGGGAAGGTGCCGAACACCCGTTTTACAACGGCTGGAAGCGACGCCACTTTGGCGCGGCAGAAGACAAGGCGTTGTACCAACGTTTCCTGCAATGGCTGGACGCACGCAAGGACGACATGACACCATGGTTTGCCTATGTGCTGACGGTCAGTACGCATCCCCCTTTCATCAATCCGGAGAGCGACTCCTTTGATGAAGAGGGGGTATTCCGTTACGCCGACGCACAAATCGGCATGTTCTACGATGAACTCGTCAAACGTGACTTCTTCAAGAACGGCATTCTGATGATTTCCGGAGACCACCGCAGCATGAGTCCGTTGTTCGCCCCTGAGCAGGTGCGCTTCGGAGACAGCGCGCTGGCACGCACGCCGTTTATTGTTGTCACCGACCTGGCTGTCCCGCGCGGTGCTGTGGCAGGTCGTTTTTCTCAAACCGACATCCCTTCGTCGATCGCTGATCTTGTCAATGTGCAATCCTGTCGCACGCCAGCGCAGGGTGCATTTCTGCGAGGGCGGCCACAGCCACCTGAATACGTACTGCATGCACGCGGTGACAAGCGTAACAAGGTGGATGTGTACTTCGGCCCGCAGCAGGCGCAAATCGTGCTGGACGGCGATGCTTCGCATTGGAGTGGGCCACAGCCGACTGACTGGCGGCAGATTCTAGACGGAGTCCTGCTCGACCGCATTCGTCGAGGTGTGCTCGATGAAAACATCTTCGACATGATCGTTGAGCTTCGTACCCCGCAACAACAACCGGTGACTGCGTCACCTCCTCCGCAGTAGGTTGCCGGGTTCAGGCGTAGGCGGCAAAGCGGAAGGAACTGGCACCCGCCTGCAAGGCTATGCCATAACGCTGCCGCTACTAACGAACACGAAGTTGTCATGGCGGTCGCGTGAAGTCGTGTCACCCCAGACAACATGCTCACGAAATACAACAGGTGTTCCGCCCACAACAATTACTGGGCGGTTTCAATCCTGAAGTGCAACACCGTGTTGTAAGTTACTGATTTCACGAGAATAGACCTCGAACGGCGTTTCGTAGTTGAGGCATCTGCGTGGTCGATGGTTGAGTTGATCGGCAATGGCAT
>BNUB01000034.1 GCA_025997045.1 Betaproteobacteria bacterium | reverse complement strand
TGCTTGCTTGCTTGCTTGCTTGCTTGCTTGCTTGCTTGCTTGCTTGCTTGCTTGCTTGCTTGCTTGCTTGCTTGCTTGCTTGCTTGCTTGCTTGCTTGCTTGCTTGCTTGCTTGCTTGCTTGCTTGCGGAAATTATTTTGCCTGTTTTTGAAAAGTCAAGGTAATTTACGGGGTTTTGCATGATTTATTTGCCTTTTGAAGGTGGAGGAAATTCGGGGGATTTTATTCTTTTTTTGCATGAGGATACAAACCGCAATGTTTTCGCGCAGGGGGAGCAGGGAAGCTCAGCGCCAGTCGGTGTCACACAGGGCTGATGATGAAAGCATTCCTGCGAATGCGCTGCGTCCCCCACTTCCATGATTTCCGCGACAGTGCGATCATTACACGTTTTCCCGCCCTGTCCCTGGACACTTACCACCCACCCATGAACTCATCCCTGCAAACGGAACTGGCGGGTGTGCGCCGGGAAATCGACGCGATTGACCGTCAGGTGCTCGAACTCCTCAGCCGCCGCGCCAGTTGTGCCCAAGAAGTTGGCCGCATCAAATCGCGTCATGGCGAAGCGGGGTTCCCCTACCGCCCCGAGCGCGAGGCGCAAGTCCTGAGCCAGATTGCCAGGCACAACCCCGGCCCGCTGCCGGAAGAGGCCGTGCGGCAAATCTTCCGGGAGGTGATGTCGGCCTGCCTGGCGCTGGAGCATGCGCTCAAGGTGGCCTACCTCGGCCCGGCGGGGACGTTCTCCGAGAGCGCCAGCCGCAAACAGTTCGGCACCTCGCCCGACCTGCTGCCGCAGACCTCGATTGATGACGTGTTCCGCATCGTGGAATCGGGCAACGCCGACTACGGCGTGGTGCCGGTCGAGAACTCGACCGAGGGGGCCGTCGGCAGCACGCTTGACCTGCTGCTCGCGCATGAGCTGAAAGTCTGCGGCGAAGTGCAACTGCGTATCCACCACCATCTGCTCTCGCGCGGTGAAGACATCAGCGCCGCCAAACGGCTCTATTCGCACGCCCAGTCGCTCGGCCAGTGCCACGAATGGCTCAATCGCCACCTGCCCGGCCTGCCGCGTGTGCCGGTGGCGAGCAATGCCGAAGCCGCCAGGCTGGCCGCCGGAGACCCGGAATCCTGCGCCATCGCGGGCGAAGCGGCGGCCGAGCTTTACGCGCTCAACAAACTCGCCTCGAACATCGAAGACAACTCCAGCAACTCGACCCGCTTCCTCGTCATCGCCCGCCATGAGATCGGGCCGTCGGGGCGGGACAAAACCTCGCTGGTGTGCTCCGCCCCCAACCGGCCGGGCGCTGTGCATGCCCTGCTCGAACCCTTCGCCCGCTATGGCATCGACATGTCCCGCCTGCAATCGCGTCCCGCGCCCGCCGGTTTGTGGGAATACGTGTTCTATATAGACGTGATTGGCCACCAGAACGACGCTCACGTGCTCGCCGCGCTCAAAGAGCTGGGCGAACGCGCAGGCTTTATCAAAGTGTTGGGTTCCTACCCCATCGCCGCAAACTGACCTTCAAGAAAAGAGAAACCAAATGAGCGTTGCCAGCCGCGCCCCTGCCCATATCCGTTCCCTGTCACCGTACCAGCCGGGCAAACCGATTGCGGAGCTTTCCCGCGAAACCGGCATTCCCGAAGCCGATATCGTCAAACTCGCCTCCAACGAAAACCCCTTCGGGATGAGCCCGCGCGCCAAGGTGGCGGCGGCGGCGGCGCTGGAAGAGGGGGCGCGTTACCCTGATGGCAACGCCTTTGCGCTCAAAGATGCGCTGGCAAAGAAATACGGCGTTGATGCGGCGCAACTGGTGATCGGCAACGGTTCAAATGATTTGCTGGAGATCGCTACCCAGGCTTTTCTCTCGCCGGGGGATTCCACCGTTTTCGCGCAGTATTCGTTCGCCGTCTATCCGCTGGCGACGCTTGCGCGTGGCGCACGTTGCATACAGGTCGCCGCCAAAAACTACGGTCATGATCTGGAGGCCATGCTGGCCGCCATCGACGCGAGCACCCGCATCGTCTTCATCGCCAATCCCAACAACCCTACCGGTACGTTCCTGCCGGGCAGCGAGATCGAAGCCTTCCTCGCCCGCGTGCCGCAAGACGTGCTCGTGGTGCTCGACGAAGCCTATACCGAATTCCTGCCCGCTGAAAAACGCTACGACGCGATGGGCTGGATTGCGCGTTTCCCCAATTTGCTGGTGTCGCGCACGCTCTGCAAGGCTTACGGACTGGCGGGCCTGCGCCTCGGTTACAGCGTCTCGCACCCGGAGGTGGCTGACCTGATGAACCGGGTGCGGCAACCTTTCAATGCCTCCATCATCGCGCAGGCGGCGGGCATTGCGGCGCTTGAAGACAGCGAGTTTTTGCAGAAGGTGGCTGAAAACAATCGTCACGGTCTGGCGCGACTGACCAGCGCTTTTACTGAATTGGGGCTTTCTTTCCTTCCTTCCTCCGGCAATTTCGTCACCGTCAGGGTAGGGGACGGCGCAAAAATCAACCAGGCCTTGCTCAAGCAGGGCGTGATCGTGCGTCCTATCGCCGGGTACGGCCTGCCTGAATGGCTGCGCGTCTCCATCGGGCTGCCTGACGAGAACGAGCGCTTTATCGCGGCGCTACGCAAGGCGCTGGCTTGAGCATGGTCTTGATCGACAAGCTGGTCATTTGCGGCGTCGGCCTGATTGGCGGCTCTTTTGCGCTCGCGTTGCGCGAGGCGGGGGCTGTCGGGCGGATTGTGGGCGTGGGGCGCTCCCGTGCTCCACTCGAGCGGGCGCTGGAGCTCGGGGTGATCGACGAAATCGCCACGGGATGGGAAAACGCCCTCGACGGGGCCGGTTTTGTCCTGCTCGCGGTGCCGGTGGGGCAGGTCGAGGCGGTGATGGTGGCGATGGCGCCGCATCTGCAGGCGCAGACCATCGTGTCAGACGCGGGCAGCACCAAAGGCGACATGGTTGCGGCGGCCTATGGCCACCTCGCCGCCCATCTGGCGCGAGTGGTGCCGGCGCATCCGATTGCCGGGGCGGAGAAAAGCGGGGTCGATGCGGCGAACAAGGATCTGTATCGCCAGCGCCGCACGGTGGTGACGCCCTTGGCGGAGAACGACCCGGCTGCGGTCGCGCAGGTGAAAAAACTGTGGGAGACATGTGGCGCCCAGGTCTCGGAGATGGCGGCGCGTGAGCATGACCGGGTGTTTGCCGCAGTGAGTCATTTGCCCCATCTGCTCGCGTTCGGCCTCGTGCATGAGCTGGCGGGGCGGGCCAATGCCGAATTGCTGTTCGCCAATGCGGCCAGCGGTTTCCGCGATTTCACCCGCATCGCCGGCAGCCACCCCGAGATGTGGCGTGACATCTGCCAGGCCAATCGCCAGGCCATCCTTGGCGAGCTGGATCAATACCTCTCCGAGCTGGCTTACGTGCGTGCCCTGTTGTTCGCCAATGATGGCAACCGGCTGGAGAAGCTGTTTGAGGATGCGCGACGCGCACGCACGGACTGGGGCTGCGGGCAGGTGGACGGGGGCGGCGGAGGGGTGGCGGAGTGAGGATGGCCGACAGTTTATCGGCGCGCTTGCGTGCTTGTGCTAGCATCTTCGCCTGTTTTGCTCGATCGCAAATGAAGAGACAAGAGACGAGATGCGCATTCTGATAAGTAATGACGACGGCTATTTTGCCCCCGGTATCGCGGCGCTGGTGGAGGCTTTATCGCCCATCGCCGAGCTGACCGTGGTGGCGCCCGAACGTGATCGCAGCGGGGCGAGCAATTCGCTGACCCTGGATCGTCCCCTGTCGCTGCGGCGCGTGTCCAACGGTTTCTATTACGTCAACGGCACCCCCAGCGACTGTGTGCATCTCGCCGTCACCGGCATGTTCGACGAGCTGCCCGACATGGTGGTGTCCGGCATCAATCACGGCGCCAACATGGGGGACGACACGATTTATTCGGGCACCGTCGCCGCAGCCACCGAGGGCTATCTGCTGGGGATCCCCGCGCTGGCGATCTCGCTGGTGAGCAAGGAAGCGAGCGATTTTTCCACTGCGGCGCGGGTGGCGCGTGATCTGGTGCAGCGTTTTGCGCAGACGCCGTTCAAGGAGCCGGTGCTGCTCAACGTCAATGTGCCCGATGTGGCGTATGAACGCCTGGGCGCAGCGGTCGTGACCCGGCTGGGGCGGCGGCACAGGGCCGAGCCGGTGGTGCGCAGCAGCACCCCCAGGAATGAGCTTGTGTACTGGGTGGGCGCGTCGGGGTTGGCGGCGGATGCGGGGGAGGGGACGGATTTTCATGCGGTGGCCAACGCCCAGGTGTCGATTACGCCGCTCCAGATCGATCTGACCCACACCGCCCAGATTGGTACGGTTCGCGGCTGGTTGCAGGCATGACTGCGGTCACTGGCGAAGCGGTGCGAACCCGCGCACGGATGATCGAGCGCCTGCGCGGTCAGGGCATTCGTGACGAAAATGTGCTCGGCGCCATGGAAGCGATTCCCCGCCACCATTTCGTCGATGCGGGGCTGATCTACGGCGCTTACGATGACAGCGCGCTGCCGATCGGTTTCCAGCAGACGATCTCCCAGCCCTTTACCGTCGCCCGCATGATCGAGATTCTTCATGCCGGACGCGAGCTGGGCAAGACGCTGGAAATTGGCGCGGGCTGCGGTTATCAGGCGGCGGTGCTGTCGCAGGTCGCGGTCGAAGTCTATGCGGTCGAACGCCTGCGCGCCCTGCTTGACCGGGCGAGGGAGAATTTGCGCACGCTCAGGTTGCATAATGTGCGCCTCAAGTGCGCTGATGGTACGCTGGGGCTGCCGGAAGCCGCGCCTTTCGATACCATTATCGTTGCGGCGGCGGGCATGTCAGTGCCACCGGCATTGAAGGAACAACTCGCACCCGGGGGGAAGCTGCTGATTCCGCTCGGGGGGCAGGAACAACGCCTGCGGCTGATCGAGCGGCAGGGCAGCACTTTTAAGGAAAGCTGGTGCGATACGGTACGCTTCGTGCCGCTCCTCACAGGGATAGAATGAACAAGGATCGCTTTAACCCAACCAACTCCCGCCCCCTGGCACGTCTTGCGCTTTGCGGGCTGACCGTGGCGGTGTTGCTCGCTCCCGCCGCCTGCACGCGCAAGGTGGCCGCACCCGTGGTCGACGGCAGGAACGTGCCGACCACGGGAACGTCCTTTGCCGGGCCGGGCGTGCATATCGTGCGCAAGGGCGACACCGTGCTGTCGATCTCGCGTCAGTACGAGGTGGCGGCGCGTGACATCATCGCCTGGAATAATCTGGCCTCGCCCGATCAGATTGAAGTGGGGCAGGCGGTGCGGATTGCGCCGCCGGGCTCGTCCTACGACAACAACAACAACGGCGTGACGGTCGCGGAAGCGATTCCGGTGCGCTCCGGTGCGTCGAGCGAGCCTGCTTACCCGCAACAGGCGGCAGCGGTTGCGCCCGTCTCCGTGCTGAAAAGCGAGCCGCGTGGCGGCAAGGAGCCGTATTCGGACGAAGCCTGGGCGAAGGCGCAGAATCCGGCGGGCGCGGCACGGACGCCAGAGCCTGTCGTGACGCCGCCCGCGCAACAGGCGGCAAATGTGCCGCCGCCGGAAGCGCCTGCGGCGACGAGCACGAGCGCAGCGGCGGGCGGCTGGATGTGGCCGGTGAAGGGCAAAATTCTCGTCGGCTACAACGGCGGCGACCCCAAGCTGCCGAACAAGGGCCTGGACATTGCCGGCAAGCCCGGTACGCCCGTGCTCGCGGCGGCGGCAGGCAAGGTCGTCTATGCGGGCAGCGGCCTGCCCCGGCTGGGTAACATGATCATCATCCAGCACGATGCCGATTACCTCACCGCCTACGCGCATAACCAGACTTTGCTGGTCAAGGAGAAGGAGACGGTCAGCAAGGGACAGAAAATCGCCGAGCTCGGCAGCTCTGGCGCCACCGATCAGCCCAAGTTGCATTTTGAATTGCGCAAACAGGGGCAGCCGGTTGATCCGGCGAAATATCTGCCGGCCCCCTGACGCGCCCAAGGACTATGGACGACGACGCGGCTAACGACGACCCCGACACCCATGAACCGGATATTCCGCCCGAAGTAGAGGTCTTTTCTGTGGACAGCGGGGAGGTGGACGCCGCGCGCGCGATGGGCGACGCCTCATTTGCGCCAATTTCCAGATCATTTGGCAAATCATCCGGCCATGACCTGAGCGACGTTACCCAGCGTTACCTCACCGAGATCGGGGTCAATCCGCTCCTCAGCGCCGAAGAAGAAGTTGCCCTCACCCGTCGTGTGCGCGAGGGCGATTTCGCCGCCCGCCAGACCATGATCGAGCGCAACCTGCGCCTGGTGGTCAATATCGCCAAGCATTATCTGAACCGCGGCATTCCCCTGCTTGATCTGGTCGAAGAAGGCAATCTCGGCCTCATTCACGCGCTGGAAAAATTCGACCCCGAGCGCGGTTTCCGGTTTTCGACTTACGCCACCTGGTGGATACGCCAGAACATCGAGCGCACGATCATGAACCAGTCGCGCACGGTGCGTCTGCCGGTGCATGTGTCGAAAGCGCTGAATCAGGTGCTGCGCGTCCAGCGCGAAATGGAAGGCCGCGTCGGCGGCAACGCCACGCCCGGGGAGATCGCCTCCCGGCTCGACAAGCCGCTCGAAGACGTGCGCTCCATCCTCATGCTGGGGGAACATGCGCTGCCGCTGGACGCCCCGCTCGACATCGACCCCGGTCTTTCAGTGGGCGAGTCGCTGACCGACGACAGCATCCAGACCCCGGATGTGAGCATTTTCAACGCCGAAGTCGAGTCCCTGCTGAAAAGCTGGATCGAGGCGCTGAACGACAAACAGAAGCTGGTCATCCAGCATCGTTACGGCATCGACGATTGCGAATTGCTGACCCTGGAAGAACTGGCCGTCCTGCTAGAGATTACCCGCGAGCGCGTGCGCCAGATCCAACTCGAAGCCCTGAGCCAATTGCGCCGCATGCTCAGGCGCAGAGGCATACCGAAGGACGCGCTGATTTAAGGCGTCGTCTTTTATTTGAAATCAAATACCGGTAAAAAGAAGATCGAGCGCGGCGAGGATTTCGTCGCGTTGGGGGGCGAGGTTGGAGATAGGGTCATTCAGCAGGCGCCGGGGGACTGAGGCCAGATCCTGCGTCAGTGCGATCAGGCGAATATCGTTAATGATCACATAAGGATTGAGGCGCAGAATCGGCAGGGCTTTAACCGTTTCAGGATGCGCCAGCGGCACAACAATGCAGGAAGGCAGGGTGTCCAGAAGACTGCTTTGGACTTCCAGCAGGTAGGGCATGATCGCCTGGCTGCCCCGGTCGGGATTGGAAAAAACATCAAGGTTGGCCATCAGCTTTCACGGGCGAAGGTGCGAAAACGATCAGAAAACAGCCCGTGTTTTTCTACATGCTGCTTGTAAGCTTCGATGGCGGCGCGGTTCTGTTCCAGCCATTCGACTTCGTGCTGCTTTTTCAATTCCGCTTCCAGCGTCCGCTCCAGCATCTGCGAGAGGTTGATCTTGCGTGCGCGTGCTTCTTCCAGCAAGTCAACCCGCAGGCTGAGGTTGGTGGCTTTTTTGGCGGGGGAAGGCATAAGATGCTCCCATGTGAGCGGATGATGCGCATAGTGTATGCGCATCATTGTGGCGCGTCAAATTAAAAGTTTACAGCGCCCTGGCTGCTGCTATAATGCGCACCCTTCGGGCCGATAGCTCAGCTGGGAGAGCGCTGCGTTCGCAATGCAGAGGTCGAGGGTTCGATCCCCTTTCGGTCCACCAAGAACAAGTCCGTAGTCGTCCGGTAAAAAAGCCGGAAACCCGAGCAGTAGCAAGGGTTTCCGGCTTTTTCTTGTCCGTTGCAGTCCAGCGTAGTCCGGTTGAATCCGACGGTATGTGACGGTAATCGCCCGTGAGTGGCTGGAGCGGTGGAAGGCCGACAAAGCCGCGAGCAACTACAACAAGGTCATCGGCAGGCTGGAACTGGATGTATTCCCGTGGCTGGGGGAGAAACCCATTGCGAAAATAACCGCGCCTGCGGTGCTGGAAGTTTTACACCGCATCGAGTCGCGCGGCGCAGTCGATACCGCGCACCGGGCAAAACAGACTATTTCCCAAGTCATGCGCTACGCCATCGCCACTGGGCGGGCGGAGCGCGACCCATGCCCTGATCTGAAAGGGGCATTGTCGCCAAAGGTTCAGAGTCACTTTGCCAGTCTCACAAACCCCACAGAGGCCGCAGCGTTGCTGCGCGCTGTCGACCAATACCACGGCGGACTATCTCGACAAGCTCAAGGCCGGGGCGGAGGTGATAACGCTGCGAGCCTGACACCTTGCTGCCAGTGGCGCGCCACCATCCAGAACACCACGTTAAACGCAAACTGTTTGCAAAATCACGAGCGAAACGACAAAAACGGAAGGGCGGGCGAAGTGCTGGCGCATGCAGTTCGCCGACCGGGAAACGTGCATCGCCACATCCGCCGACCTTGACCACGACGCCACCATCCGCCCGGATGACCTTTGATCAGGAAGCGGCCATTCGTTCATGGCTGGCGAGCATCGGGGAGACAGACCCGGCGCTGATCGCCGACACCATGAATCTGGCGAACCGTGACGCGGTGGCGCGGGGCTATCTTCTGGAACGGGCGGAATCAGCGCGTGAGACATCGAGAGATTGCCGGGACTGCACCCGCTACCGCAGACCGGGGAAGGCAGAAGGGTATTGCTGCCGGGGCGATCTTGGCTTGCCGCTGGCCTACGGCGACCATCATCCACTGCGCCAGCTACCCGCCGACCACGGCGCGGACTGCGCGGCATTTGTCGGGGCCGATAGTGGCGCGGTTCGCTTGACAAGGTGAAGCGGCTCCGACTGCAACAATGTCAGTGACATCTTGAGGTAGGTTAACAGGTGGCAAGTTAACAAACCATTTAACAGGAAACCCGGCTTTGTGGTGGTGGCGGGGGTAGATGCTGATGACATTTACCTGTCTGGTTGCCAAGTCGCTGGTTGACAAGGTTGCCTGGTACGCAAAGCCGGTACGTAAGAAAGCGCCATTGCAATTTTGCGTACCGGGTAGTCACTCGGTGGCGGGGGTGGCGCGGTACGGATGTTTTGGCGTATCCTTCGCGGCGCTGGATTGAGGTGAAGATGCGATGAGTTGGTAACTCTACAGCGAATCTCCGCAACATCAAGCAAAGGCGCGACATCTGGCGGACTGTTCAAGTCCTGCCGGGCCATGAAGCACTCCTGCTTACTCCGATAAATCAGGCCACACCGCTACTTACCACCGGACACAGATCAATGGCTCACTTCGGCTTCCCCCTGGAAACCCTCATCATCTTTTTTGCCGTGGTCAGCTTTTCGGTTTATCTCGACCTGGTCATGCACCGCAATGTCAGGGACATTACGGTTGCCGAAGCGGCCAGGTGGACGGTGTTCTGGGTGGTGCTGGCGCTTTGTTTTTATGTCTATCTCTGGTTGCGCTTCAACCGGGAGTGGGCGGATTTGTATCTGGCGGGCTATGTGCTGGAAAAAAGTCTCTCGGTGGATAACCTGATGGTGTTCATCGCGGTTTTTGCTTCGTTTGGCATCAAGTCGCATCTGCAACACCGGATTTTGTACTGGGGCATTCTGGGCGCGCTCGTGTTTCGCGCCGTTTTCGTCCTGATCGGCACCGGACTTTTTCTCGCCAGTCCGTGGGTTGGTTTTATTTTCGCCGGCTTTGTCGCCTGGAGTGGCATCCAGATGTTGAAAGGCGGGAGCGATGAAGAAACCATCGAGGATTACTCCCGGCACTGGAGCGTCAAGCTGACCGGCAGGTTGATGCCTGTCTATACCCGGCTGCATCTCGAACGCTTTTTTGTCAGGCATCATGAGTTGGCGGTCGATGCGCTGGATGACAAGGCGGTGACCCGGCGCAGCGCCTTGTACGCCACCCCGGCCTTTCTGTGCCTGATGGTGATCGAGACCTCGGATATCGCTTTTTCCTTTGATTCCGTCCCCGCAGTGATTTCGGTCACGCAGGAGCCGTTGCTGGTGTATGCGGCGATGATCTTTGCCATTCTGGGGTTGCGCAGCCTGTATTTTGTGATTGCCGCGCTCAACCGTTATCTGGTTCATCTTGAAAAAGCGGTGATCGCGCTGCTCTTTTTTATTGCCGCAAAAATGGCGTTGCAATCATGGAACCATGTGTTTGGCGATACCGGTATTCATATTTCTCCGGGGCTAAGTCTGGTGATTATCCTGTTGGTGTTGCTGACAGGGGTGGTCGCTTCCATTATTTTCCCTGACAAGGAAGAGCAGGGTGAAGTCAAATAACAGAGTCGTGGCGGCGTTTGATTTTGATGGCACCATCACCACCAGAGATACTTTCCTGCCTTTCCTGATCCGCGCCTGTGGCCGGGCCAGGGTTTATGCCGTCCTGCTCCGTCTGGGGGGCGAGGCGCTGCGAGTGTGGCTGGGACGCAGCGATCGGGATCGATTCAAGGTGCTGCTGCTGCGCAGGTTGCTTGCTGGCGCAGCAGTGGCGAACTTGATGAAGAGCGGGATTGAGCATGCAAAATTCATTTTGCCGTGGTGTCGTCCGGCGGCGCTGGAACGAATTCGTTGGCATCAGGAGCAGGGCCACCGCCTGGTCATGGTCAGTGCCTCGTTGAATTTTTATCTTGAAGCGGTCGCGGCTCAACTGGGGTTTGAGGATGTGCTGTGTACTGAAATGCTTGCGGTTGAGGGCGTTTGTTCCGGCGAATTGAAAGGCGAAAACTGCCGGGCGGCGGAAAAAGTCAAACGGCTGCAAGGGCTGCTCGGCGCACTTGAAAGCTGCGAGATTTATGCTTATGGCGATTCTGATGGGGATACGGAAATGCTCGCCAGCGCTGACCACCCTGCATTCAGGCCATTTTGTTGACACGGGGGTAGAACTGGCGCGCGCCGCCATGTATCATCACGGGTTCGTGCCTGCGGTAAGCGTCTGCTGACGACTGCCGTGCGGTGCCCCGATTCTTTGGCGATGTTCATGTAGATGAACCCTGGATTGCGGCATTTGCGCGGAGTTGCGTGATGTTTGGTCGGCTGCCGGGGCGCGCCAACAGCAAGCAACGTTCCGGATCCAACACGATGGCATTGATAGTCCAGAAATACGGCGGCACCTCGATGGGGAGCCCCGAGCGCATCAAAAATGTGGCGAAGCGGGTGGCGAAGTTTCGCGCCCAGGGGCACCAGGTGGTCGTGGTGGTGTCGGCCATGAGCGGCGAGACCAACCGCCTGATCGCCCTGACCAAAGAATTGACCACGACCCCCAGCCCGCGTGAACTCGACGTGGTGCTTTCCACCGGGGAACAGGTCTCAATCGGCCTGCTCGCCCTGGCTCTCCAGGATATCGGCGTGGCAGCGAAGAGCTATACCGGCGCCCAGGTGAAAATCCTCACCGACAGCGCCTACTCCAAGGCCCGCATTCTCGGTATCGACGAGGCGCCCATTCGCGCCGATCTTGACGCGGGTAATGTGGTGGTGGTCGCCGGCTTCCAGGGGGTGGATGAGCGTGGCGCAATCACGACGCTGGGCCGTGGCGGCTCTGACACCACCGGGGTTGCGCTCGCTGCGGCGCTGAAGGCGGATGAATGCCAGATCTACACCGATGTCGATGGTGTCTATACCACTGACCCGCGCATTGTTCCCGAAGCGAAAAAGCTCGATACCATCACCTTCGAAGAGATGCTGGAAATGGCCAGCCTCGGCTCCAAGGTGTTGCAGATTCGCTCGGTCGAATTCGCCGGCAAATACAAGGTCAAGTTGCGCGTGCTGTCCAGTTTCGAGGAAGACGGCGAGGGCACGCTCATTACCGTTGAGGAAAGCAAGAAAATGGAACAACCCGTTATTTCCGGGATCGCATTCAACCGCGACGAAGCCAAGATCACCGTGGTCGGCGTCCCCGACCAGCCCGGCATCGCCTATCAAATCCTGGGGCCTGTGGCCGATGCCAACATCGACGTCGACATGATCATCCAGAACGTTGGCCGCGACGGCTTGGCCGATTTCTCGTTTACGGTTGGCCGTGGCGACCTCGACAAGACGGTAAACGTGCTCGATCGGGTCAAGGCCGTCATCGGCGCGACCGCAGTCGAAGCTGACCGGAACTTGTGCAAGGTCTCGGTGGTGGGGGTCGGTATGCACTCACACCCGGGCGTGGCGGCGAAAATGTTCCAGACCTTGTCGGTCGAGGGCATCAACATCCGCATGATTTCCACCTCGGAGATCAAGATTTCGGTCGTCGTCGAAGAGAAGTACCTTGAACTCGCGGTGAGGGTGCTGCACAAGGCCTTCGATCTCGACCTCGATCGCGCAGCCTGATGCGGTTTGACACAGTGTGATTGACCCGGCGGCGCTGAATCTATATAGTGCCGCCTTCCCGGAGACGTGGCCGAGAGGTCGAAGGCACTCCCCTGCTAAGGGAGCATGCGGGCAAAACTCGCATC
Source organism: Betaproteobacteria bacterium (assembly GCA_025997045.1). Taxonomy (GTDB): domain Bacteria; phylum Pseudomonadota; class Gammaproteobacteria; order Burkholderiales; family Rhodocyclaceae; genus WRNU01. Next base: position 17,358 of record BNUB01000034.1, on the reverse strand, counting down.
AAGGGTTCGAATCCCTTCGTCTCCGCCAGGAACCAGTACGATGTAGTCCGAAGAAGGCCGAAAACCCAAGCGAACACAGGGTTTCCGGCTTTTTTCTTGTCCGCAGCAATCTGCCGGGGAGACTGTTTCCATGAACGAATGGGTGTGCCATGTGTATGGATGGAGACTGAGGTTTGTCGTGCTGTTGGCGTGTTGTGGCGTGCACGCGGGTGCGCTGGCCGAGAGTTTGCCGCGTTTGCCCGGATTGGGGGCGCAGGGCGATACGGTCACGGTGTCGGGTTTGTCAGCCGGGGGCGCGATGGCGACGCAGTTTCACCTCGCGCATTCCGCGACGGTGCGCGGGGCGGCAATCATCGCGGGGATACCTTATTACTGCGCCCGGCATTCGGCCTTGCGTGCGACGACGGCTTGTATGTCGCCCAACATGTTGGCGCGCCTGCCGCCGGTGATGACGCTGGTGGCCGAAGTAGACAAGCAGGCCGCAGCGCACGCCATTGATACGCCTGCGCATCTTGCTGACAGCCGCGTCTGGCTGGGGGTGGGGAGCCGTGATGAGGTGGTGAAGGCGGAAGTCGTTGAGTTGGCAGCCGGGTTTTACCGCCATTGGCTACCCGCAGCGGCGGTGCGCTTTGAGACGATCCCCGAGGCGGGGCACGCGATGGTGACGCCTGATGGCGGTCATGCCTGTGCCGAGACCCGCACGCCTTTTATCAATCAGTGTGGCAGCTTTGACACCCCGGGCCGCCTGCTGGCGTGGTTACTGGGTGAGCTGAAACCGAAGGCGGAGCAGGCGAACGGCGAATTGCGCGTTTTCGATCAAGGTGAATTCACCCGTGGTGAGCGTTCCGTCGGCATGGGGGACAAGGGCTGGGTGTATCTGCCCCGATCCTGTCTGGGTGGGGGATGCCGGGTTCATGTCGCGTTCCATGGCTGCCAGCAGAACGACGAGGCGATTGATGATGCCTATGTGCGTACCGCAGGCTACAACGCGTGGGCGGAGAGTAACCGCCTGATCGTGCTGTATCCGCAGACGCGCCGGAGTCTGACGAATCCGGGGGCGTGCTGGGACTGGTGGGGTTACACCGGCCCGGATTACCACACTCGCAACGCCCCGCAAATCCGTGCGGTACAGGCGATGATCGAGCGCCTGGCGGGGAAGTGAGTCGCACGCAGATTCAGGCTTCTTTCTTTAACAAGGACTCGAACTCGGCGCCGGGTACGGGTCTGCTGTACAGGTAGCCTTGGTATTCATGGCAGTGCCAGGCTTCGAGCAATTCCAGTTGCTCTGCATGCTCGACCCCTTCGGCGATGGTTTGCAGGCGTAGTTCGCGCGCCATGCCCAGCACCATGCGCACGATGGCGGCATCGTCCAGGCTGGTGCACACATCGCGGATGAAGGATTGATCAATCTTGATCTTGTCGACCGGGAAGCGTTTGAGGTAGGCGAGGCTGGAGTAACCGGTGCCGAAGTCGTCGATGGAGAGCTGTACGCCCAACTTGTTCAGCAGTTCGAGGGTGGTTACGACCTGTTCCGGATTGCGCATCAGGACGCTTTCGGTAATTTCCAGTTCCAGCCAGCGTGGTTCCAGTCCCGAGATTTCCAGTGCGTGGGTGATGTGATCGCCGATCTGCGCGTCGAGAAACTGGACGGCGGAGAGATTGACCGCCATGACGATCGGGGGCAAGCCCTGATCCTGCCACGCCTTGTTCTGGCGGCAGGCTTCTTCCAGCACCCACTTGCCGATGGGCAGGATCTGGCCGGTTTCTTCGGCCAGCGGGATGAAATCCAGCGGCGCTACCAGCCCCTGGGTGGAGTGGTGCCAGCGTATCAGGGCTTCGCAACCGACGATACTGCCGTCCTTGACATTGATCTGGGGCTGGTAATGGAGGACGAATTCATGCTGCTCCAGCGCCTTGCGCAGATCGGTTTCACGGTTCAGGCGGGTGACCAGTTCGGCATTCATCTCTGCGGAGAAAAAGCGATAGGTGTTCGGGCCGATGTCATGGGCGTGGTGCATGGCGGTATCGGCATTTTGCAGCAGTAACTCCGCCGTTTGTCCGTCCTGGGGCGCGAGGCTGATGCCGATGCAGGCGGTACAGGAGATGGATTGCTCGCCGGCGAGCACGGGTTTGGAGATCGTGGCGAGGAGTTTATTGATGATGTTTTGCACGTTTGACTCATCGACGTGCGTCGCCAGAACCGCAAACTGGTCGTCGCCGAGACGACCAACGAGATCCTGTTCGCGGAACATGTGGTGGATGCGTTCGCCAATGCGCCGCAGCAGGTAATCCCCGACCAGATGGCCGTAGGCGTCGTTGATGCGGCTGAACTGATTCAGATCCAGCAGCAGCAGGGTGTGTTCGCCGCTGTGTTGCAGGCGCGCTTTCAGCTCGCGGCTAAAGCCGTGGCGGTTGAGCAGGCCCGTCAGGGCATCTTTGTGGGTCAGGTTCTCAATGTGTGCTTCGGTCGCCTTGCGCTCCGACAGGTCGTCCGTGAACATGAGCCAGCTATCCGTTTGCTGGTCGTTTACCAGCGAGATGACGCGGGCATCGAAAGCCTTGGTGCTGCCATCCTTGCACAGCAGCCAGACTTCGCCATTCATGGTGGTTTTATCGCGCAGGCGGCGAATGACCGCGTCGAGAAAATCCTCGTGATGGTGGTCGAGGGCGATGAATTTGCGCAGGTGGCACCCCAGAACGTCTTCCTGGCGGTAGCCGATGGAGGCGGCAAATACCTGATTGGCGCTGACGATGTGGTAGTTTTCGTCGAGCATCAGGATGCCGCCAGCGTTGTGGTCAAAAATCTGGGCGAGCAATTGCTGGTGATTTTTTGCCTCATAGCGGTCGGTCAGTTCCCGACCGACTGCGGCCAGACCGCAGACATTGCCATTGTCATCGAAAATGGGGGTGCGGCGAATTTCGTATGGTGTCTTTTCCTGATTTTCCAGTTGCAGCCAGAAGACCTGGGGCGTGGTGATGCCCATTGCGTAAAACGCCTGTCGCCACAGCTTCAGCGACTCGATGTCTTCATCGGGCACCAGATCAGCCAGCAGCTCGTCGATATGGCGACCCAATACGTGTTCAGCATCAATATTGAGGGTTTTGCAGAAGCGCTCGTTGACGGCCAGCCAGCGCCCGTCCAGGCTGACCAGCCAGGCCGGATCGGGGATCGAATCCAGCAATGCCCGCCATTCGCGGTTTTTTTCCGTCATTTCCTGATTCAGTTGGCGTGCCCGCGTTTCCAGGCGGCGGGAATACAGCAGCCAAGTGCGGATGAGCACGGCGGAGACGAGGGTAATGATGGAGCCGAGAACCAGATAGATGACGGCTCTCTGACGCCAGCCTTTCAGGATGCGGCTGCGCTCCTGCCCCACCGCCACCGTAAAAGGCACATTGATCGCCTCCTGCATGTCGCGGAAATAATATATGCGCTCAACGCCATCCAGCGGGTCGATATGGGTGGCGGAGCCTTCCTGTTCCCCCCGTGCGTGCGCCCTGCCAAGTGGCGAGTCTGGCAGGTGTATGCCGACATACTCGGGGGCGGGCCAGCGGGTCACCAGTTCCATGTCATGGTTTATGAGCAGGATCACATCACCTGGCGGGGTATTCAGGTTACGGGCAAAGTCAGCAAAAAACTGGCAGCGCACCGCCGCCAGCACGGCGCCGGCGAAATTGCCCTGGGCATCTTCGATGCGACGCCCGAAGATGATGATCCATTCTCCCGTCGTTTCGAGCCGGTGCAGGCGGGATATCACCATGCCAGCCGCGGGGTTGTCGCGTAGCTGCTGGAAATAGTCATCGTTGGCGACGTTGGTGGTGGGCATGGACATCCCCGCACTGCTTCCCCTGAAAATGTATTCACCGCGGGCGTTGGCGACCCGAACGCCCAGAAGTTCGGGGAAGAGTGGCAGGTTGCGCCACAGGGTGGCCTGGACGTTCTCGTGGTAGGCGGTGTTATTGAGATGGGTGTCGTTGGCAATGACATCCTGGAAATTGTCAACAAACCCGGATAGATAAATGTCCACTTTCTGGGTAACGGACTGCATATGACCTACTAATACTTTGGTCAAAACGCTGGACACGCTCTCGGCTGCTTCCAGTTCAGTCGTGTAGGTTCGCTGCAAGTCAACGACGATCCAGCCCCACATCAGCAGCCAAAGCAGGACGATTGATGTCAGGCCAATGCGCAAGCGGTTCGGGAACATATGTCTCGTGGTTGATGATGGGTGAATAATCCGCTGGCTACCCCGTCCTGCTCTCCATGACAGGGCGGGTGCTCCTCCGGGGGCCGGGATCAGTGTTCATTCTGTTTTCCTGTGCGGCGGTGTGGCGACAATTATATCCGTGATTCTGATAATTTTTATTAATACCCTTGCGGGAGCATGGGCTGACTGCGGGACGTCATGTCGTGGGCTGTTGTTTTAGAAATGGCTCGAACTCGGCGCCGGGTACGGGTCTGCTGTACAGGAAGCCCTGGTATTCATGGCAGTGCCAGGCTTCGAGGAAATGCAACTGCTCTTCACTCTCGACCCCTTCGGCGATGGCTTGCAAGCGCAACTCGCGCGCCATGCCCAGCACCATGCGCACGATGGCGGCATCGTCCAGGCTGGTGCACACATCGCGGATGAAGGATTGATCAATCTTGATCTTGTCGACCGGGAAGCGTTTGAGGTAGGCGAGGCTGGAATAACCGGTGCCGAAGTCGTCGATGGAGAGCTGTACGCCCAGTTTTTTCAGCCGTTCGAGCGTGGCGATGACCTGTTCCGGGTCGCGCATGAGGACGCTCTCGGTAATTTCCAGTTCCAGCCAGTGCGGTTCCAGTCCCGCGATTTCCAGCGCGTGGGTGATGTGATCGCTGATCTGCGCGTCGAGAAACTGGACGGCGGAGAGATTGACCGCCATGACGATCGGGGGCAGCCCCTGATCCTGCCACGCCTTGTTCTGGCGGCAGGCTTCTTCCAGCACCCACTTGCCGATGGGCAGGATCTGGCCGGTTTCTTCGGCCAGCGGGATGAAATCCAGCGGCGCGACCAACCCCTGGGTGGAGTGGTGCCAGCGTATCAGGGCTTCGCAACCGACGATGCTGCCGTCCTTGACATTGATCTGGGGCTGGTAATAGAGGGCGAATTCCTGTTGTTCCAGCGCCTTGCGCAAATCGGTTTCACGGCTCAGGCGGGTGACCAGGCTGGCATTCATCTCCAGTGAGAAAAAGCGGTAAGTATTCGGGCCGATGTCATGAGCATAGTTCATGGCGGTATCGGCATTTTGCAGCAGTAACTCCGCCGTTTGTCCGTCCTGGGGCGCGAGGCTGATGCCGATGCAGGCGGTGCAGGAGATGGATTGCTCGCTGGCGAGCACGGGTCGGGAGATGGCGGCGATGATCTTGTGGATGATGCTTTGCACGTTCTGTTCATCGACGTGCGCGGCCAGAATCGCGAACTGGTTGTCGCCGAGGCGGCCAACGAGATCCTGTTCGCGCAGCAGGCGGCGGATGCGTTTGCCGATGCGCCGCAGCAGGTAATCGCCGACCAGATGGCCGTAAGCGTCGTTGATGCGGCTGAACTGATTCAGATCCAGCAGCAGCAGGGCATGCTCATTGTCGTGCAACAGGCGCGCTTTCAGTTCGCTGGTAAAACCGTGGCGGTTGAGCAGGCCCGTCAGTGCATCTTTGTGGGTCAGGGTATCTATGCGTGCTTTGATCGCCTTGCGCTCCGACAGGTCGTCCGTGAACATGAGCCAGCTATCCGTTTGCTGGTCGTTGATCAGGGGGATGACCCGGGCATCGAAGGATTTGGCGCTGCCATCCTTGCACCGCAGCCAGATTTCGCCATTCATGGTGCTTTCATCGCGCAGGCGGCGAATGACCGCGTCGAGAAAATCCTCGTAATGGTGGTCGAGCGCGATGAGTTTGCGCAGATGGAGCCCCATGATTTCTTCCTGGCGGTAGCCGATGGAAGTGGCAAATACCTGATTGACGCTGACGATGTGGCGGTTTTCGTCGAGCATCAGGATGCCGCCAGCGTTGTGGTCAAAAATCTGGGCGAGCAATTGCTGATGATTTTGTGCCTCGTAGCGGTCGGTCAGTTCCCGGCCAACGGCGACCAGACCGCGGATCTTGCCGTTGTCATCGTAAATGGGAGTGCGGCGAATTTCGTATGGTGTTTTTTCCTGATTTTCCAGTTGCAGCCAGAAGACCTGGGGCGTGGTGATGCCTATTGCATAGAACGCATGTCGCCACAGCTTCAGCGACTCGATGTCTTCATCGGGCACCAGATCAGCCAGCAGCTCGTCGACATGGCGACCCAATACGTGTTCAGCATCGATATTGAGGGTTTTGCAGAAGCGCTCGTTGACGGCCAGCCAGCGCTCATCGAGGTCGATCAGCCAGACCGGATCGGGGATCGAATCCAGCAATGTCCGCCATTCGCGGTTTTTGGCGGTCATCTCCTGCTTGAGCTGGATCGCCTGCGCTTCCAGGCGGCGATACTGCACCAGCCAGTTGCGGGTGAGCATGGCGGAAGCAAGGGTAATGATGGAACCAAGAATCAGATACAGGATGGCGCGCTGCTGCCACGCGGTCAGAATCGGATCCTTCGCCAGCCCGGCGATGATGAGGAAAGGCTGATTCTGCATGTAGCGAAAATAATACATGCGCTCGATCTCATCGAGCGGGCCGGTGGCGAAGAAATAACCCTCCTGCTCTCCCTGTGTCCGCGCCGCGAGCATCGGGTCGAGCGAGGCGAGCTGCGGGTCTTGCAATTGCAGACCGAGTTGCTTGGGGAGGATGGGGTAGCGTGCCACCAATTGCATGTCGCGGTTTCTGAGCACGACCACATCGTTGGGCATGATGTTCAGGTCGCGGGAAAAATCGGCAAAAGCCTGGCAGCGTATGGCCCCCAGGATGGCGCCGGTGAAATCGCCCTGCGTGTTTTGGAGGCGACGACCGAAGATGATGATCCATTCGCCCGTGATGCTGTGTTGCCGCATGCTGGAAATGACCAGACCGGCATGCGGGTTGTCGCGCAGCTCCTGAAAGTAGTCCTGGTCGGCGATGCTGACGACGCCGCCTGCGGTGTCGATATATTCCCCCTGGGCATTGGCGATCCGGAATCCCGACACTTCGGGGAACAGTGACAGGTTACTGTTCAGGGTGGTCTGGGTGTTGCCATGCTGGATGTCCTGGCTCGGCAAATTGGAGATGAGCTCGGAGAGGTAAACGTTCATCCTCCGGGCGACAGACTGAACATGTGCCTCAAGGATATTGGCCACAACGTTGGTCACGCGCTTGGCGGCGAACAGACTGGTCGTGTAGTCCTGTTTCAGGTCAACGACGAACCAGCCCCACATCGCCAGCCAGAGCAGGACGACCAGGGTGATGCCGATGCGCAAACGATATCTTCTTGTCATATTTGCGGGGGGGGGGGGTAGATGCCGTAAGCATAATATGCGGTTTTTCGTGGTAGCGAAGCATGTCTTTGCCCGGGCGATCATCAGACAGTACGACAACATAAAGACCTTGACAGGCAAGATCAAGGAACATTTGCACAGTGTCGTGTCTATCACAGTGAGTCAAAAGCGGCAAACGCCGATGTCTTGAACAAGCTCATATGGCATAAATCTGCTATGCTATGTCCCTTCTTGGAGGAAGGTCACCATGAAAACGAACCTGCCAGTTACGAATATCGAGACGCTTCTGCCCGAAGGCGTATTTATCTATTCGCGCACGGATCTGAAGGGCGTTGTGGTCGAAGCCAACGCGGAATTTGTCGAGATCAGCGGCTTTGATTGTGAGGAAATGATCGGTCATTCACACAACCTGGTGCGCCATCCCGACATGCCGCCGGAAGCCTTTGCCGACATGTGGCGCGACCTCAAGGCCGGACTGCCGTGGCGCGGGCTGGTGAAGAACCGGCGCAAGGATGGCGGGTTTTACTGGGTAAGGGCCAATGCTTCGCCTGTGCGTGAAAATGGTCGGGTCGTCGGCTATCAGTCGGTGCGCTCGCGGCCTGACAAAGCGGATATCCAGGCGGCGGAGGCGGCGTATCGGCGCATCCGCCAGGGAGACAAATCCATTCGCATCGTGCATGGGGGCGTGGTGCCGGAGCGGACTTCAGTGGCCGATTACCTGGGCCGTCTGGATGTCCAGACCACGCTGGCCAGCGTGGTCGTGCTGACCTTGAGTCTGGCGCTGCTCCTGTTTACGCTGGCGCCCGATGTCGTGCCGGGCCTTGTCGGTCAGATTCTGGCGGGCGCGGGGGTGCTCTATGGGCTGTATTTTGTGTTGCGCTTTCGCGCGCGCCTGCTCCGTGACCTCGGTGAAACTGCGCAATATCTGATGAATCTGCTCGGCAGTGGCGATTTACGCCTCCGCCTGACCTATTCGGATCGCCCCGATCGGGTAGGCACGATCATGCGTCGCCTCGACCACATGATCTCTTGGACGCAAGCCACCCTGCAAGGCATGGGCGACGCTTCCAATGCGGTGCGCGCATCCGTACAGGACGTGGCGCACAGCGTGGTGGTGTTGACGGATTCGGCGCGGGTGCAAAATGATGCGACCACGGCAGCGGCGGCCGGCATCGAGGAAATCTCCACTTCCATCCGTGAAGTCGCCCACAATGCGCTGTCTACCCGCGATACGGCGGATGTGGCGGCGCAGGAATCCAGGCGTGGCAGCGAGCTGGCCGAGGAGGCCAGCACCACGACGCTGGCGCTGGCCGAGACGGTGCGCGCTTCCGCAGCGCAGGTCGAACGCATGGGCGAGCATTCCAAGGAAATCTCCCGCATCACCGGCGCAATCCGGGAAATTGCCGATCAAACCAATCTGCTGGCGCTGAACGCGGCGATTGAAGCGGCGCGGGCGGGCGAGCAGGGACGCGGCTTCGCGGTCGTGGCCGACGAGGTCAGAAAGCTGGCCGAGCGCAGTGCCGAGGCCACACGGGAAATCAGCGCCATGATTGCCTCGGTTCAGAGCGAAACCGACAAGGCGGTGGAAGGGATGCGCTGCGGCGCGGGGCAGGTGGAAGCAGGGGTCAAGCTGGTGCAGGACGCGCGTAACGCGCTGCTGGAAATCAATACCCAGATGTCGCGGACGCACTCGATGGTCAGCAATATCTCCCATTCCTCCGGCGAGCAGCAGGAAGCCATGACCTCGATGGCGAAGAGTGTGGAACAGGTCGCGTCGATGACCAGGCAGAATCTCGGGCTGGCGGGCGAAACCTCCCAAACCGCAGAATTGCTGCACAGTGTGACCGAGCGCATGCAAAAAGCGATCGAGCAATACAGGGTATAAGCGAGAGGGTGACGTCTCGTTGCAGTCCGGCGGTTCAACCGCCCTGTTCTACAACGAGGACGCCAGCGGCGAGGCGTGTTTATTGAACCACGCGCGCCCCTTTGCCGAGCAGCCCGCCCAGGGTTTCCTGCAGGTCGGCGGGCAGGAGCACGATCTTGGCGTTATCCGAGGCGGCGAGCTTTTGCACCGAGGCAATGTATTTCTCGCCGAGCAGATACAGCATGGGGCCGGGTTCGGTGCCGAGCGCAGCGGTAACGCGACGGATGGATTCGGCGGAAGCCTCGGCCAGCGTGACCTGGGCGTTGGCGTCGCGGCGGGCGGCTTCAAGCCGCGCTTCGGCTTCGAGGATGGCGGACTGCTTGGCCCCTTCGGAGCGCGTCACCATGGCCTTGCGTTCGCGTTCGGCCGCGGCCTGCATCTCCATCGCCCGCTGCATCGACGGCGAGGGCTTGATGTCCTGGATCTCCACCGATTTCACCGTCAGCCCCCAGTCGATGGATTCGTCAGCGATGCTCTCGCGCAGCCGCGCCTTGATCTTGTCGCGCGACGACAGCGCCTCGTCGAGCTCCATCTCGCCAACGATGGCGCGCAGGGTGGTGGTGATCAGGTTGCGAATCGCCTCCGAGAAATCGGTGACGCCATACACCGCCTTCACCGGGTCAGTGACCTTGATGAAGGCAATGGCGTTGGTGAGGATGACGGCGTTGTCGCGGGTGATGACTTCCTGCTCCTGCACGTCAAGGATGATGTCCTTGGTGATGAGCTTGTAAGCCACACGATCCAGATACGGAATCAGGAAGTTGAGACCCGGGCGCAGCGTGCACTGATATTTGCCCAGGCGCTCGACAATCCATTCTTCGCCCTGGGGCACGAGGCGGATGCCTTTGCCGACGGTGACGAGGACGAAGATCAGGATAATGATGGTGAGGGTAAGACCGACACTCATGGCGGTGCTCCGCAAGAAAGGGAAAAGAGAAAAACCGGCGAGTTCAGACCGGCGCGATTTTGACGAAACTGCCTTCAACAGACACGATTTTCACCCGTGCGCCCGCGCTGATTTCGGCATCAGCCGTGCATGGCCACTCTTCCAGACCCAGGATGGGGCGCTGAAAGCGCACTTTACCGCGGGCGAAGGGCGCCACGGCGCTGACCAGCAGCCCGATCTCACCGATCGCGCTGTCAGCGGTGCCGGCCAGGGTCTTGGCCTTGATGCGCTTGAAGACGCGGAACCAGAGCACGGTCATGGCCACAGAGGCCACCGCCCACAACAGCACCTGCGCCGCCAGCGGCAGGCCGGGAGCCACGAGCAGGAGCAAGCCGACGATGATCGCCCCGAGGCCGAACCAGATCACGAAAAATGACGGGATGATCAGCTCCAGCATCACCAGCACGATGCCGCCCACGATCCATTGCCACCACTGTGGTTCAATGCTTTGCTCAAAGAACTTGATGTATTCCCAACTCATGGTGCCCCCCGGTGCAGGATTTTATTTCAACGTCGTCTCGACATTATATGCCGAATCGGGCGCTTGTCAGGATGGATTTGCACCGGGATTGACCTTGCCCTTGTCCAACGAATCCCATAGCCAAGGACATCAAGCAGCGGCCTGCACCTGCCGAGCCGCAAGCCAGTTTTGCTCGAACGTTATGGGACTGACGTAATTTTGCGGGGGTAAGGTCATTCATGCGATTGTCCTGGGCGTATATTCCGCAATCCAGTGGTGCAGGTCGGTGCGCACCGCCTCGTCACTGAGGGGTTCTGTCTGCCGCAGCCAGTGTTCCAGCGTGGGCAGAAAATCGCTCGCAACCGGGCGTGAGCGGGCGATTCTCAGTTTGGGGTGGGGCGTTTCGCGGGTTTCTTCGGCGGCGGTGAGCAGCTCTTCATACAGCTTTTCCCCAGGGCGCAGACCGGTGAATTCGATCTTGATCAGGGTGTCGTCATGGCCCGAGAGGTAGATCATGTTGCGGGCGAGGTCGAGGATTTTGACCGGCTCGCCCATGTCGAGAACGAAAATCTCTCCGCCCTGGCCCATGGAGGCGGCCTGGAGTACGAGCTGCGCGGCTTCGAAGATGGACATGAAGTAGCGCGTGATCTCGGGGTGGGTGACGGTCACGGGGCCGCCACGGGCGATCTGGGCCTGGAATTTGGGGATGACGCTGCCGGTGCTGCCCAGCACATTGCCGAAGCGCACGACCTCAAACTGGGTGCAACACGAGTTGGCCGCTTGCGACTGGCAGATCATTTCAGCCAGCCGTTTGCTTGCGCCCATGACATTGGTGGGATTGACCGCCTTGTCGGTGGAGATCATGACGAAGCGTTCAACCTTGTGGCGGTGGGCGCAGCGGGCGAGCAGCAGCGTGCCGAACGCATTGTTCTGTACCGCCTGCCAGCAGTTATTGCGTTCCATCAGCGGCACGTGTTTATACGCTGCGGCGTGAAAGACCAACTGCGGTTGGCACAGGGTGAAAATTTCTTCCACCCGTTTTTCGTCCTTGATGTCGCCAATGAGGGCGGTCACGGCGAGTTCGGGGTGGTGCAGGTTGAGCCATTCGCTGATCCGGTAGAGGGCGAATTCGCTGGATTCGAACAGGATCAACTGCGCGGGCGAGAACCGGGCGAGCTGACGGCACAATTCGGAACCGATCGAGCCTCCTGCGCCGGTGATCAGGATGCGCTTGCCGACGATCATGGCATGGACGTGGGTGGTGTCGATCGTGACCGGTTCGCGCCCGAGCAGGTCTTCGATGTCGACCGGGCGCATGGCGTCGATGGCGACCCGGCCCCCCATCAATTCATCGAGAGCGGGAACGGTGAAGACATTGGCTCCCGAGTTGACCGCGATGTCGGCCGCGCGTTTGATCGTGGCCTTGGCTGCGGATGGCATGGCAAGGATGACGTGCGCGGCGTGGTAGTCGGCAAGCGCCCGGGCGAGCGTGTTGGTGCCGCCCACCACCGGGTGGCCGCTGAGTTCCAGCCCCCATTTTTGCTGATCGTCATCGACCAGCGCCACCACGCGCCAGTCCGGGCTGTGTTCCAGGGCATGCACCAGCATCGCGCCGCCGCTGCCCGCGCCGACGATGATCACCGGTTTGCCGGCGGCCGCCAGATCGCCATAGAGGCGGTGTTCCTTCCACATCCGCCAGGCGGCGCGGCCACCGCCCATCATGGTCAGGAGCAAGAGCGGATAGAGTACGAGCAGTGAACGTGGCATTGACGGGTTCGCATGGTCAAGCACGAACAGCACGACGAAGCCCAGCGTGGACGCCGCAGCGGCTTTCAGCACCCGTTTCAGATCCGGCAGGCTGGCGAACAGCCACATGCCGCGATAAAGCCCGGCCCAGCGGCAGGCGAGCGCCTGGAGCAGGAGCAGCACAATGAGGTTGACCGCAAGGCGGTTGCCGTAGTCGGTCGGCCAGTCAAAGTTGAACCGGATCAGGATGCCGCCGATCCACGCCACGACCACCGCGAAGAGGTCGAAGAGAAAGACGAGAAAGCTGCGGATGAGTATGGGGGAAGGGCGAATAGACATCAGGGCGTGATTATATTCCGCAGCAGTGAAAATGGGGCAGCCCTGGCGGCTCAGTCGATGCGTTTTCCGGCGCGTTGCCATGCCGCCAGCGCAAGGAGCGGCGCATAGGCCAGCGGCACCGCGATGAGCGGCGCGAGCATGCCTGATCCTGTCGCCATTGCCAGTGGCCACAGCCAGCACAGGTTGATGGCGCAGACGGCGAGCGTAACGCGCACATGTCCCCAGCGTCTGGCTGCGTGTTGATAAGCGTGGTCGCGGTGCGCTTCGTAGATGCGCTCCCCGGCCAGGGCGCGGCGCAGCAGGGTGAAACTTGCATCGCCGATAAACACCGCCGCGAGGATCACCCAGGCCCACAACGGCTGCCACGGCGGGGGCGGGAGGAGGGGGCTCCACGGCGGTGAGAACAGGGCGAAGCTGCCGATGGCGAAGCCCAGAAAACCACTACAGGCATCGCCCATGAAAATCCGCGCCCGTGGCCAGTTCCAGAACAGGAAGCCGATGACCGCAGCGGTGAGCAAAAGCGGCGCCGCCGCGGCGGCAGAATTGTCACTGATGGCAAAAAGCAGCGCCCCCGCGCCGCAGACAAAGATCGCTTCGAGACTGGCGAGACCGTCGATGCCATCCATGAAATTGTAAAGATTTACCATCCAGACCAGAAAAACGACTTCGACCACCATGCCCAGAGCGGTGGGGAGGGAGAAAACCTGGGGCGATTCCAGACTGGCGACCACACCAACGGCGGCGATGAGATGGACGAGCAGACGCCAGTGCGCGGCAACGTGGCCGTGGTCGTCGATCAGGCCGATGCCCGCCACCAGCCCGCCACCGCAGATGAGCGCCAGGCTCAGGTTCCACGGCCCTGGCACGGGCGCATCTCCGTGCACGAGCAGTGCGATCAGGGCGAAGAAGAAGCTCACCACAATCGCCAGCCCGCCGCCGCGCGGGGTGGGCGCCGTGTGTGAACTGCGGGCGCCGGGCACGTCGATCAACTGGTGCGAGTGAGCGTAGGCGCGCATGGCGGCGGTGAGGATAAATGCGAGGAGTGTGATCAGCGGCGCCAGCAGGCAGGCTTCAGACACGGGCATTGCGCTTACCCCCGCACGTCTTGCGCCGGGGTGCGGAGGTAGTGTTCAACGGTTTTGGCCAGCGCCGCGTCAACGCTGACGGGCGGGCTCCAGTTGAGCAGGCGACAGGTATGGCCGATGTCGACCTGGAGCGAATGACACAGGCGCTGGGCTTCGGCGTAGCGTCCCATCAGGCCCGCGCTGGCGCGCAGCAACCAGCCGGGGACGGGCAGCAGCCTGGGCTCGCGTCCCATGGCCCTGCCGAGGCGCACGAGCAGCTGCGGCGTCGACAAATCTTCGCCGTCACTCGCAAGCAGGATCTGGTTGGCGGCGCCGGGGTAGTGCACGGCGCGCGTGATCAAATCGACCAGATTGTCGAGCGCCACCAGGCTGCGGCGATTGTCGACGGCGGACAGGGGCAAGGGCAGGCCGCGATCCAGCCAATACATGAGGCGCAGGAAATTGGCCCCGACCCCCGGCCCGTAGACCAGCGGCGGGCGGATGATGACGAACTGCATGTTGCAACTTGCAGTGAGGGCGAAAAGGGCGCGTTCCGCCTCGAGCTTGGAGATTGCATAAGGGTCGGTGGGCGCGGGGGGGGTGTCTACCGTGAATGGGCGATCAGGCGGGCTTTGTTCGCCAAAAACCTTGACCGTGCTGAGGTAGATGAAGCGTTTCACGTGGGCACGTGCGGCGTGGCGGGCGAGCCGGGTGGTGGCTTCGACATTGCTGCGCAGGAACGCGCTCAGCGGGTCGGCGGCGGTTTCCTTCATGACATGCACGCGCGCCGCACAATGGATGACGACATCAATATCGGCGAGCCCCTCCGACCAGTCGGTATGGGTGTCGAGGTCGGTAAAGTAAAACGTATCGGCGCCGGGCGGGATCTGATAGGGCAGGGGCGAACGCGCGGCAAGGCGCAGATGATGACCCGCAGACGCCAGCCGTGTGGCGAGCGCCTGACCAATGAAACCGCTGGCGCCGGTGAGGAAAATGGAACTCATGATGTGCCTGTTACCTGATCCTGAGTGGTGCCGTGCTTATTCCGAGATCAGCTCATGAATCTTGTCGGCCCGTTGCCCGGAGCCGGGGTGGGAGGAAAACAGCGAGTTGCTGCCTCCGGCGGCGGTGCCATCGAGATCAGCCAGCTTGCGCATGGCGCTCTCAGCGGCGGGGAGCTTGTACTTGTTGCGCTTGAGGAAGGCGATGCCGTAAGTGTCAGCATCACTTTCCATGCTTTGGGAGAATTGCGCGTTGACGAAGGACTCGCCCAGTTCCGAGAGAACCTGTGCACTCAGTTTGCCCTGGGCGCTTGCCAGTTTGGCGCCCGCCGAGGCCAGGTAGGCGGTGCGCATTTTTTGCAGGCTGTGGCCGTTCTTGACGTGGCCGATTTCATGCCCAAGGATGCTGAGCAGTTCGTCGTCAGTCATCAGATCCATGAGGCCGGAATAAACGCGGATGCTCCCGTCAGGCGTGGCAAAGGCATTGACGTCTTTGGTCAGATAGACCTTGAAATTGAGCTTGAGTCCGTCTTCCCTGGCGTGCTTCCGGGTGAGGCGTGCCAGCCGCGTCGCATATTTGTCGCCGGCTTTCGCCACCGGCGCCTGCTTGTCCCGGGCGGCAATCATCTGGCGCGAATAAGCCCGAAGTTCCGAATCGCTGACGGTCGCCGCCTTGAACACGTCGCCTGCTGCGCTGACCTGTGCATCCTTTTTACCATTGCCGGTCGTTGCTGTCGCCTCCTCTGCTGCGCCCAGGACGTCGCCCGTCGTGGAAGCCAGGTCAGCGTTACAGGCGGAAAGAACCAGTGCGGCAACGAGGCCACTCACGATAACGAAACGATTCATGGTGTTTATCCCGGAAAAAATTGCGGAAAACCTGACACCTGCCAGCCACGCTGGCGCAAGGCGCCGTGACACAAAAAATGGATGATGTTTTGCGCCGGGCATTCTACAACGAGAACAGGATGTTGGCCTGAGTGCGCAGACAGGGTACAGGGCAATCGCACGAATGCCCTGCAAACTCGTGACGATCGTGACAGAGGGCCGAATCAATAGTTGACCATTTTGCATGGGTATGTATAGTTGACCGAAAAATTCGGGTATTCCCATGTGGCATTGATGGAACGAGGACGAACATGAGACTGACGACCAAGGGGCGCTTTGCGGTGACGGCGATGATCGATCTGGCTGCGCGGCAGGATGAAGGGCCGGTGACGTTGACGGGGATCGCTGAGCGGCAGAATATTTCGCTCTCTTACCTTGAGCAGCTTTTCAGCCGTCTGCGGCGCTACAGCCTCGTTACCAGTGTGCGCGGGCCGGGAGGCGGGTATCGGCTGGCGCGTGACATGCGTGCGATCACGGTCACTGACATTGTGCTGGCGGTCGATGAGCCGCTGGATGCCACGCTCTGTGGCGGGCGGCAGAATTGCCGCGAAACCGAGCGATGTGCGACTCACGATCTGTGGACGAATCTCAATAAACGCATGTTTGCCTACCTCGACTCGGTGACGCTGGGGGCGCTGGTGGCGCGTGAGGTGCAGCCCGACCCCGAGATCGAAAACTTGCAGGCGGCTCTTGCGCGTCTGCCGCAGCAACGCGGCGCGGCGTTTCCGGCCTGACCCTACCCTGATTGATCATGACTTCTCCGGTTTATCTCGATTGGAACGCGAGCACGCCGCTGGATGATGCGGTGTTCGATGCCATGCTGCCTTGGCTGGGGGAGCGTTATGGCAATGCGTCGAGTCTGCACGAATACGGGCGACGGGCGCGCACGGCGGTGGAGCAGGCGCGGCAGCAGGTCGCGGGGGTGACCGGGGTGTCGCCCGCCAGTGTGGTGTTTACCAGCGGCGGCTCGGAAGCCAACAATCTTTTTATCAAGGGCGCGGCGGGCGGGTTGCCGGTCGGGCGGATTGCGGTGAGTGCGATCGAGCATCCCAGCGTGCTGGAGCCGACGCGGCAGTTGCAGCGTGCGGGCTGGGCCGTGGATGTGCTCGCCGTGGATGAGGCGGGGCGGATTGCGCCTGGGCAGTGGGAATAGGCGCTCGCGGCACGGCCTGCGCTGGTGTCGGTGATGCTGGCCAATAACGAGACCGGGGTGGTGCAGGAGCTTGCTGCGCTGGCCCAGGCGGCCACGGCGGCGGGGGCGCTGTTTCATACTGACGCGGTGCAGGCGCTGGGCAAGATTCCGCTTGATTTCAACGCCCTTGGCGTCCACGCGATGACGCTGTCGGCGCACAAGATCGGCGGCCCGCAGGGCGTAGGCGCGCTGGTGGTCGACAAGCGGGTGGCGTTTGCGCCGCTGGTCGCCGGGGGCGGGCAGGAGCGGGGCTTGCGCTCGGGCACCGAGAACGTCGCCCCCAGCGCCACAAGACGCGCCTGCAACGCATCGCGCAAAGCGGACAGGCGCGAAGCCTCCATAAACTGGCGCATGGTCGCACGCTCACAGGCCATGCCAAAACCCACGATGGCGG
>BNUB01000033.1 GCA_025997045.1 Betaproteobacteria bacterium | reverse complement strand
TAGGCGGTTGAGTAGAGGGCAACCCCGGCATACAGGGGGACATTGGCATAGTTGATGGTATTGAAACCGTCCAGGGTGCCTGATACGTCGATGAGGTTGATTGCTGTCCCCGTGACAAGGCTGCTGAAACTGTCGAAGTCGCCATCTTTTCTGATGGTGATGGTGCTGCCGGTAATGTCCGCATCGCCGGTGACGGTCAACAGGGGGTTGGTCGTGTCGACGGCTTGCGGCAGAAAGAAATTCAGCGTGCCGCCCGTCGCGTCGAGGTCGCCGTCATAGGTGGCGTTTGTGCCCCGCACATTCAGTTGGGTCAGGGGGGGGACGCCGCCGCTGAGGCTGCTATCCCGGAAGCTTGTGTCCTTGTGGAGCGTCAGCTGGGTGGAGGTGATTGAGCCGGTCGAACCAATTTCCAGCACCCCTTTCCGCACTTCGGTCATGCCGTCGTAGGTGTTGGTGCCGTTGAGGGTGAGCGTGTCCGAGCCGGTCTTGGCAAAACCGCCCGTGCCGGAAAGAACGCCGCCGAAAGTGACCGGTCCGCCGTTGTCGTCAATGGTGTTGTTTCCTGCGTCGAGCGTCCAGTCTTTGCTGTAGCTGGCGCCGGTCAACAACAGCGTTCCCCCGGCCAGCGTATTGGCGCCGCTGCCGATGTTGGTGTCGCTGCCGATACTGAGCGTTCCCGCGCTGACGGTTGTGCCGCCGCTGTAGTCGTTCGTGCCGTTGAGGGTGAGGGTGCCGTCGCCTTGCTTGTCGATGCCGCCGGAGCCGGTGATGGTGCCGTCGAAGGTGATGGCGTTGGCGTTGGTGTTCAGCGTGACCAGCGGATCGCCCGCCGCGCCTGTGGGCGTGGTGTGCAGCGTGGTGATGCCCGCCGCGCCTGCGGAAGTGAAGTTGATCGTCGCCATGTTCCGCACGGAAGTGATGGTATTGCCTGCGGCGAGGTTCAGGGTGTTGCCGGTGAACAGGTTGCCAGCAGCGCCGGAAGCACGCCCGCCGTAAATGTTTGTGTGTGTTTTACCGGAAGCGCTGATGGAGACCGTGTTGTGGGTGGCGTTGCCCGAAGTAGTGTACCCGCCGACGATGTCGCCAGTGACCGCCCCTCCGCTGATGGAGATCGTGTTGTGGGTGGCGTTGCCCGAAGCAGTGTCCCCGCCGATGATGTAGCCATTGACCATCCCTCCGCTGATGGAGACCGTGTTGTGGGTGGCGTTGCCCGCGCCACCAGCATTCCCGCCGACGAGATCAGTAACCGCCCCGTTGCTCATGAAGGCATGGTTGCGGTTAGCATTACCCGAAGTGGACCGTCCACCATAAACATAAACGCCTGTCATGGTGCCAGTGTAATCGCCGTTGCCCTCCTTATCCTTCCCGAGATAGACAGTGTTGTCCTCCGCGGCGCCAGTACCGGTGGCATACCCCCCATAGATGATATCACTACCACCTAGAGGTGCTATATTCCCCGACCCCTGAAGGGTCACCGTGTTAAACGTGACGTTGCCATTTTCCCCCTGTCCGCCGTAAAGCGCAGCGGTATAGAGAGCCAAGCTCCCCGTATTGGTGTTTTGAATCGTGACCTGGTTGTTCGTCACTGTGGCGTCGCCCTTTCCTTCACCGCCGGCGACAGGCTTACCAGCTCCTAGTATAACATTCCCCGATGTGTTGATGATGACCTGGTTGTCAGAGACTGTGCCGCCGCCGTAGGCATTCTGCCCGCCATATATTGGATAATAACTAACACTGCCACTACCCTCGATGCGCACGGTGTTGTGGGTGACATCCGCAGCACTCGTGTTCCAGTAAGCCCCGTAAATGCCGTAGCCAGAATAAACACTAACAGCCGCATTGACGGTTACGGTGTTGTGATGATTATGGGAATCATCCGCGCTGGCGGTGGTGCCATAGCCACTATTGACATCACCGGAACCAGTGCTACTGTTGCCATAGATGCTACTTGCCGAGTAGTCAGTATTTACGGTTACGTCAAATGCTGACGCGGAAGAGATAAAGCCCGTCGGCAGCGACAGGCAGAAGATGAAAAGCGCCCTTGCTTGCTTGCTTGCTTGCTTGCTTGCTTGCTTGCTTGCTTGCTTGCTTGCTTGCTTGCTTGCTTGCTTGCTTGCTTGCAAAAATTGTTGCGGCGGTTTTGGAAAAGTCAAGGGGATTTACATTGTTTTGCATGATGTGTTGCCTTGAGGGTGGAGGATGGGGGAGATGCGGGGGATTCTAGTCTCTTTTGCGTGGTCGCCATACGTCCGCGCCTTACTTCCGGCCACTTTCACCCGGCAGTCGTGCGATTTGCCCTGAGGCGCACCTGTAACATCGAGGCAATCTGCTGGTAAGGTGACGCAAGGTCCGCTTGCGCCATTTTTATCCGAGCTTTATGAACGAGTCCTTCCCTCCTGCCGATGCTGGTGAAGCCGCCCCGCAGCGGGTGGTGAAGGTGCGCCGCGACTACAACACCTGGGTGGCGAACGAGACCCTGGAAGATTATGCGTTGCGGTTTACCCCGCGCAGCTTCCGCAAGCTGTCCGAGTTCCGCGTGGTCAATACTGCCCTGGGCGGTGCGGCGTCGTTTCTGGTGCTGGAGGCGGTGGGGGCGACGATGCTGGTGGGGTATGGCTTCGTCAACAGTTTGTGGGCCATCCTCGCCGTCGGGCTGATCATCGTCCTCATCGGGCTGCCGATCAGCCTGTATGCGGCGCGCTACGGGGTGGACATGGATTTGCTCACTCGCGGCTCGGGTTTCGGCTATCTGGGGTCGACGCTGACCTCGCTGATTTACGCCTCATTTACCTTCATCTTTTTTGCCCTCGAAGCGGCGATCATGGCCTATGCGCTACAGATGGCGTTTGGCATTCCGCCGGCCTGGGGCTATCTGATCTGCGCGCTGGCGGTGATTCCGCTGGTGACGCATGGCATCACCATGATCAGCCGCCTGCAAACCTGGACGCAGCCGCTGTGGCTGTTTTTGCTCGCGCTGCCGTTTTTCTTCGTGCTCACCGAGGAGCCGCAGGTGCTCGCCGGGTTGTGGCGCTATCCCGGCGTCGATGGGCGCGGCGGGGCGTTCAACTGGCATTTGTTTGCCGGGGCGATGACGGTGGGGATCGCCCTGATTACGCAGATGGGCGAGCAGGCCGATTACCTGCGCTTCATGCCGCCGCGCGGCGTGCACAATCGCTGGCGCTGGCTCGTCGGCGTGGTGCTGGGCGGGCCGGGCTGGGTGCTGATCGGGGTGGTGAAGATGATCGGCGGCGCGCTGCTGGCCTGGATGCTGCTGCGCGCAGGCATGTCGGCGGCGCAGGCGGTCGATCCGAGCCAGATGTATCTGCTCGGCTTCTCTCGCGGCATCACCAACCCGCTGCTGGCGCTGGGGGTGACGGCGGTGTTTGTCATCGTGTCGCAGCTCAAGATCAACGTGACCAACGCTTACGCCGGCTCGCTGGCGTGGTCGAACTTTTTTTCCCGCCTCACCCATAGCCATCCGGGGCGGGTGGTGTGGGTGGTGTTCAATATCCTGATCGCGCTGCTGCTGATGGAGATGAACGTCTTTCGCATGCTCGGGCAGGTGCTGGGGCTGTATTCCAATATCGCGATCTCGTGGATGATGGCGGTGGCCGCCGATCTGGTGATCAACAAGCCGCTCGGGCTGTCGCCGCCGGGGATCGAATTCAAGCGCTCTCACCTCTACGACATCAATCCGGTCGGGGTGGGGGCGATGTTGATTGCGTCGAGCCTGGCGGTGAGCACCTTCACCGGCCTGTTCGGCGCGGCGCTGCAACCCTTTGCGCCGTTCGTGGCGATGGGGGCGGCGCTGCTGAGTGCGCCCCTGATCGCGTGGGCGACGGGCGGACGTTATTATCTTGCCCGCCCGGCTACGCCCCACACGGGCGATGCGCTGGCGCGGCAGCAATGCTGCATCTGCGGCCAGGCATTCGAAGCCGAGGACACCAGCCATTGCCCGGCGTATCAGGGCACGATCTGTTCGCTGTGCTGTTCGCTCGATGCGCGCTGCGAGGATTTGTGCAAACCCCACGCCCGCCTCAGCGCCCAGTGCGCGGGGCTGATGGCGCACTTGCCGCCGGGGTGGCGGGCGGTTCTGGGGGCGGGGCTGGGGCGCTACCTGCTGCTGATGCTGGGCATCGGCGCGGTGCTGGCGCTGGCGTTGGGCGGGTTTTATTACCAGGAGATCCTCTCCGGCGGCGCGGGGGCGGGGCTGGGGTCGATGCTGGGGCGGATTTTTATCGTGCTGATGCTCTTGTCCGGTATCGGGGCGTGGTGGATGGTGCTGGCCCATCAGAGCCGCCAGGTGGCGCATGAGGAGTCGGAGCGCCAGACGCGACTCCTGATGCAGGAGATCGAGTCGCACCGCCGCACCGACGCGCAGTTGCAGAACGCGCGCCGGGTGGCCGAGCAGGCCAATCAGGCCAAAAGCCGTTATGTGACCTCGATCAGCCATGAATTGCGCACGCCCTTGAACAGCATTCTCGGTTACGCCCAGATTCTCGACCGCGACGAGGCGATTCCGCCTTCCAGGCAGCAGGCGGTGAGCGTCATCAAGCGCAGTGGCGAACATTTGCTGGCGCTGATTGAAGATACGCTGGATATCGCCCGGATCGAGAGCGGCAAATTTACCCTCGATATCCGGCCCCTGGCCTTCCCCGCTTTTATTGAGCAACTGGTCGAGATGTTCGAGGTGCAGGCGCGCAACAAGGGGCTGGAATTCTGTTTTGAACTTGATGGGGTATTGCCGCAAACGGTGCGCGCCGACGAGAAACGCCTGCGCCAGATTTTGATCAATATTCTGGGCAACGCGGTGAAATTCACCGCCAGCGGCACGGTGTCGATGTGCCTGAGTTATCGGCGCGAGATGGCGGTGTTTGCGATTACCGACAGTGGCCCCGGCATCGCGGCGGAAGATCTGGCGCAGATTTTCGAGCCCTTTGTGCGCGGGCGCGGCGCGCGCGGCGGCAGTGCGGGCACCGGGCTGGGGCTGACGATCAGCCGCATGCTCACCGATTTGATGGGAGGCGAACTCACGGTGGAGAGCGACCCGGAGCGTGGCCGCAGCGTGTTCAAGGTCAGGCTGTTTCTGCCCCAGTTGCACGGCGCCCAGACCGAGCGCGCCTCCTTGCGGGCGCGGCGTATCGGCTATCGCGGCGTGCGCCAGCGCATTCTCACCGTCGATAATGAGCGCGTCGACCGCGAGCTGCTGGTGAGCCTGCTGGAACCGCTGGGGTTTGAAGTCGGTGAGGCGGCCTCGGGTGAGCAATGTCTGGAAAAGGTGGCCGCGTTTCGTCCCCACCTGATCTTCATGGATCTGGCGATGCCCGGCATCGACGGTTGGGAGACCTTGCGCCGCTTGAAGGTGGCGGGGTTCGGTGAGGTGCCGTTCGCGGTGATTTCGGCCAACGCTTTTGACCGCAGCCTGGATAATGACGTGGGGCTGGCGGCGGCGGATTTCATCCTCAAGCCGATCAAGGTCGAGGAGCTGCTCGACTGGATCGGCCAGCGCCTGCAACTCGAATGGGTGTGGGCGGAGCTGGCGCAGAGCGTGCCCGCCGCGCAGCCGGAAGCGCCCAGGCCGCCGCTGCTGCTGCCACCCGCCGCGGCCCGGGTCGCGCTCGACGAAGTGATCGAGCTTGGGTTCGTGCGCGGGATACTGGCCCGGCTCGACGAGATCGAGGCACTGGATGAACGGTATGCCGAGTTTGTGCGCATCGAGCGCGAGCTGGCGAAACAGTTTCAGTTTGAGGCAATGCGCGCCTTGTTGCGCCGTGATGAGTCGTCCGCACCATGAGTCTGAATCCCGCTTCCCCCGGCATCGTGCTGATTGTCGATGACGTGCCCGATAATCTGGCCCTGCTCCATGACGCGCTCGATGAGGCGGGTTATCTGGTGCTGGTCGCCACCGACGGCGAGAGCGCGCTCGCCCGCGCCCGCCAGAGCCTGCCCGATGTGATCCTGCTCGACGCGGTGATGCCGGGCATGGATGGGTTCGAGGTGGCGCAGCACTTGAAAGCCGATTTTGCCACCCGCGCCATTCCGCTCATTTTCATGACCGGGCTGACCGAAACCGAACACGTGGTGGCCGCGTTTGCCGCGGGCGGCGCGGATTACATCACCAAGCCGATCCGCCCCGCCGAAGTGTTGGCGCGTATCGGCGCCCATGTGCACAACGCCCGCCAGATGCGCCAGGCGCGCAGCGCGCTGGATGCGTTCGGGCAGGCCACGGTGGCGATCAGCGCGAAAAATGGCCGCCTGATCTGGCAGACCGCGCTGGCGCGGCAATTGATTCGCACCTGGTTCATGCCCGACGCGCCGGTGCCCGGCCCCGAGGACGCGCCGCCGCAATTGCTGGCCTGGGTGGAGGCGGCACGGCAGGCTTACCGCGAACAGCGTGAGCCGTCACCGGTCGTGGCGACCGACGGCTCGCGGCGGCTCTTGGCCTCGTTTCATGATCAGGGCAGTGAGGAAGGCTGGCTGATTGTGCTGCGCGAGGAAAACGACACCCATGCGTTTGAAACCCTGATGAACGCTTTCCGCCTCACCGGGCGCGAGGCCGAGGTGCTGTACTGGGTCATCCGCGGCAAGACCAACCGTGATATCGGCGACATTCTGGGCTCCAGCCCGCGCACGGTGCACAAACATCTGGAGCACGTGTTCGAGAAACTCGGCGTCGAAACCCGCACCGCAGCAGCAGCGATGGCGATGGCGAAGTTGCGCGACGCAGGATAAGGTTATGAGTTGAATAATTCAGGGAAGAGAATCCGCCGTGTTTCACTGGTTTGAAAAGGCTGTAGACCCGTATCCCGGCGCCGCGCCGGCGGTTGCGCCGCGGGCGTTTTTTGCCTTCATCTGGCAAGGCACCGAGGGCATGCGGGGCTTGATCGTCGCCATGATGATCTGCACCGGTATCGTGGGCGCGTTTGAAGCCCTGCTCTTTGCCATGCTCGGCAAGGTCGTCGACTGGCTCACCGCCCTTGAGCCGGCACGCTTGTGGGAGGACGCGGGAGAGCGCCTGCTCCTGCTCACCGCCGTCATCGTCGCCGCCATCGGGGTCACGCTGCTGCAAACCCTGATCAAGCATCAGGCGCTCGCGGGCAACTTCGCCATGCGGCTGCGGTGGAATTTCCATCGCCTGATGCTTGGGCAGAGCATGAGCTTTTTTCAGGATGAATTCGCCGGGCGGGTTTCGGCCAAGGTGATGCAGACCGCGCTCGCGGTGCGCGACACCTGCTTCATCGTCACCGACATCCTCGTGTTCGTCGTCATCTATTTCATTACCCTGGCGGTCGTGCTCGGCAGCTTCGATCGCTGGATGCTGGTGCCGCTGTTTGCCTGGCTCGCCTGCTACCTCACCGCGCTGTGGTATTTCGTCCCGCGTCTGGCCCGGATTTCAAAAGCGCAGGCTGACTCGCGCGCCTCGATGACCGGGCGCATCACCGATGCCTATACCAACATCGCCACGGTGAAGCTCTTCTCCCACGCCGGGCGTGAGGCGGGTTACGCGCGTGCGGCGATGGACGAGTTCCTCATCAATGTCTATAGCATGATGCGGCTGGTGAGCGGCATCCAGGTCGTCCAGTTCGCCATGGCGATGGGGCTGCTGGTGGCGACGACCGGCACGGGGCTGTGGCTGTGGAGCCAGGGCGCGGTGGGGGTGGGGGCGCTGGCTGCGGCCACGGCGATGGCGCTGCGCCTGAACGGCATGTCGCACTGGATCATGTGGGAGATGGCGCAACTGTTCGAGAATGTCGGCACGGTGCAGGACGGCATCAACACTTTGTCCCGTCCGCGCCAGGTGGTGGATAAGCCCGCTGCGCCGCCCTTGCAGGTGACGCACGGCGAAATCCGTTTCGAGCAGGTCGGTTTTTCTTACGGCGCCAGGGAGCAGCGTGAGGAGGACGCGCCGCGGCGGGTGATCGACGACCTCGATCTGGTGATTCGCCCCGGCGAGAAGATCGGCCTCGTCGGGCGTTCGGGGGCGGGCAAGTCGACCGTCGTCAACCTGCTGCTGCGCTTCTACGATCCCGAAGCGGGGCGCATTCTCATCGACGGGCAGGACATCGCCGGCGTCACCCAGGACAGCCTGCGCGCCCAGGTCGGCATGGTGACGCAGGACACCTCGCTGCTGCACCGCTCGGTGCGCGACAACATCCTCTATGGCCGCCCCGATGCCGATGACGGGCAGATGCGGGCCGCAGCACGGCAGGCCGAAGCGCACGATTTCATCCAGTCCCTCACCGACCCCAAAGGACGTCAGGGCTATGACGCTCATGTGGGCGAGCGCGGGGTGAAGCTCTCCGGCGGCCAGCGTCAGCGCATCGCCATCGCCCGGGTGATGCTCAAGGACGCGCCCATTTTGCTGCTCGACGAAGCCACCAGCGCGCTCGATTCCGAAGTTGAAGAGGTGATTCAGGAGAGCCTGTACCAGTTGATGGAAGGCAAGACCGTGGTCGCCATCGCCCACCGCCTGTCGACCATTGCGGCGATGGATCGGCTGATCGTCATCGACCGTGGTCGTATCGTTGAAGAGGGCGACCACAAGAGCCTGCTCGCCCGCGACGGCCTCTATGCCCGGCTGTGGGCGCGGCAGAGCGGCGGCTTCCTGGGCGAGCAAACCGGGGACGAAAATCCATGAACACGACGCGCCCCGGTGAGGCCGGGGATTCACCGCTCGGCAAAGTCGTCGCCGGGCGCGACGCCTATTCCCCCGAGCTGCTGTTTCCGATTGCGCGGCAGAGCAAGCGCGATGAGCTTGGCCTGACTGCCGCCGCGCTGCCTTTCATGGGCGAAGACCTGTGGAATGCCTACGAGCTGTCGTGGCTCGATTTGCGGGGCAAGCCCGTGGTGGCGCTGGCGCGCTTCCGGGTCGCGGCGTCGACGCCGAATTTGATCGAGTCGAAATCGCTCAAGCTCTACCTCAATACCTTCAACCAGACCCGTATGGAGAGTGCCGCTGCCGTGCGCGAGCGGATTGCGCACGACCTCTCCGCAGCGGCAGGAGGGGCGGTGGCGGTGGAGGTGATGCCGCTGGGCGGCCACCCCGGGCGCAGCTTTGCCGTGCCTGCGGGCTTCTGCCTCGACGGGCTCGAACTCGATATCGACACCTACCAGCTCTGCCCCGCTTACCTGCAAGCCGACGGCGCGGTGGTGAGCGAGACGCTTTATTCGCATCTGCTGAAGTCCAATTGCCTCGTCACCGGGCAGCCCGACTGGGGCATGGTGGTGGTGCGCTATACCGGCGCGGCCATCGACCGCGCCGGCTTGCTGCGCTACATCGTCTCTTTCCGCCAGCACAACGAGTTTCACGAGCAATGCGTCGAGCGCATCTTTTGCGACATCCTCGCGCGTTGCAAGCCGCAGGCGCTGGCGGTGTGGGCACGCTACACCCGGCGCGGCGGACTCGACATCAACCCGTTCCGCGCCACGCCGGGGGATGCGGGCAGGTGGGATGAAGAGCGCGACAGTGAAGTGCGACAATGAAAGGGAAAGGTGCGGGAGATGATTTTCCGCCGTGGCAGGCGCGGCTCGCGTTGAGCTTCGCCCGCAGCGGCGCACGCAGTGTGCTGGCGCGGCGCGAACATTCCGGGCCGCTGGTGATCCAGAAGACCCTGTATCCCGAAGGCGAAGCCGTGTGCCACGCCGTCGTCGTGCATCCGCCGGGCGGTATCGCCAGCGGCGATCAACTGGAGATAGCTCTGGAGGTGGAGGCGGGCGCGCATGCGCTCCTGACCACGCCGGGGGCGACCAAGTGGTATCGCAGCAGGGACGACAGCGAGTGCAGCCGCCAGACGCTGGTGGCGCGGCTTGCGGCGGGGGCGGTGCTGGAATGGTTGCCGCAGGAGAACATCGTGTTCGATGCGGCGCGGGGGCGGCTGGAAACCCGGCTGGAGCTGGCGAGCGGGGCGCGGGTGATCGGGTGGGAGATCGTCTGCCTCGGGCGCACGGCCAGCGGCGAGCGCTTTGCGCACGGCGAGCTGGTGCAGCACACCGATTTGTACCTGGACGGGCGGCTGGTCTGGCGTGAGCGCGGGCGGCTGGCGGGCGCTGATGCGCTGCTGTGCTCCAAGGTGGGTTTGGGCGGGAACACGGTGTATGGCACGCTGTGGCTGGCGGGTTTTGCGCCCGACCCCGGCCTGCTCGAACGCTGGCGCGGGCTTGAAGCGGGCGAAGGCGTGGCGTGTGCGGTGACCGCGTTGCCGCAGGTGACGCTGATGCGTGCGCTGTCTGCGTCCGCCGAGGCTTTGCGCGCCCATTTCGTCCGCGCCTGGCAGGTGGCGCGGCCACATTGTCTGGGGTGCGAGGCGGTTGCGCCGCGGATTTGGGCGACATGAAGCGAAATGCGGCGGATAATATAGCTTTTCCCCTGCAGGCGAGCGACGATGGAACTGACCCCCCGCGAGAAAGACAAACTGCTCATCTTCACCGCCGCGCTGGTGGCGGAGCGGCGCAGGGCGCGTGGCCTCAAGCTCAATTACCCGGAAGCCGTCGCCCTGATCAGCGCCGCGATCATGGAAGGCGCACGCGACGGGCGCACGGTGGCCGAGCTGATGAGCCATGGTACGACCCTGTTGCGCCGTGATGAGGTGATGGAAGGCGTGCCGGAGATGATTCCGGACATCCAGGTAGAGGCGACTTTTCCGGATGGCACCAAACTCGTCACCGTTCATCAACCCATTGCCTGAACCCTCACAACCTTCACAACACTCACCAGGGAACCACCATGAGTACGACTGTCACTTATTATCAACTTGCGGTCACGGGCAATTTGCGTGTGCTCGACAATCTGGCCCATCTGCTGGACAAGGCGACGGCGCATGCCACGGCCAACAAAATAGAAGAGCGCGCATTGCTCGACGCGCGCCTGTTCCCCGACATGTTCCCGCTGGTGCGCCAGATTCGCATGGTCTGTGATATGAGCAGGAATCACGCGGCGTGGTTGACCGGAAAAGAAGCGCCGCAGTTTGGCGACACGGAAACCAGCTTTGCCGATTTCAAAACGCGCATCGCCAATTCCATCGCTTATCTGCAAACCTTTCAGGACAGCGATTTCGCCGCCAGCGCCGAGCGTGAAGTCCGTCTGCCGTGGAGCCCGGATAAAGCCTATCGGGGTGAAGTCTTTTTGTTGCAGCACTCGATTCCCAATCTCTATTTTCACCTGACGACGGCCTATAACATCCTGCGCCATAATGGCGTGCCGGTGGGCAAGGCGGATTTTCTGGGCGCGATTGGCTGACTGACAGGGCGGGGCTTTCGCCTTGCCCGTATTTTTGCCATGATGCGGCTTTCCCAACCGTGTTTTCACCTCAGCAGGAGACTTCAACGTGATCCCCGACTCTCATCCCGTTTCCGCCCGCTTGCCATCTGTTCTTGTCGCCTGTGTCCTGCTGCTGGGGTCATCGCTGGCGTCGGCGCACGTGGGGCACGATCATGGCGAGTTGGGTTTCCTCGCCGGTTTTTTCCATCCGTTCTCCGGGCTTGACCACCTGGCGGCGATGCTCGCGGTCGGCATCTGGAGTGCGATGACGACGCGCCGCTTCTGGGTCGCGCCGCTGTCTTTCGCTTCCCTGTTGCTGGTCGGCGCGGTGCTGGGCGTGGCGGGCGTGGCCTTTCCGGCGGTCGAGCCGATGATTGCCGTGTCCCTGCTCGTGATCGGGCTGCTGCTTGCGGCGCAGGCCAGATTGCCGGCGCTGGCGGGGGGCTCGATCGTCGGCCTGTTCGCCATCTTTCACGGCGCGGCGCATGGGGTCGAGCTGGCCGAAGCGGGCAACATTGTGGCGGCGCTGGCGGGCATGGTGCTGGGCACGGCCCTGATTCATCTGGGCGGGCTGGGCCTCGGGCGGGCGCTGATGAGGTTCAGCGTGACCTGGGCGCGTGTGGTCGGCGGCGCAGTGTCGGCGCTGGGGCTGGGTTTGCTCGCCGGGCTGGTTTGAAGTTTGCCGCGCGCGGCGCGCGTTCATTTTCAGGAGAGCGGCATGATTCCCGGAGAAATCCTGACTGATACGGGTGAAATCGAATTGAACGCGGGTCGCCCGGTGCTGACGTGCGTAGTGGAAAATACCGGCGACCGACCGGTTCAGGTCGGTTCGCACTACCACTTCTTTGAAGCCAACGATGCGCTCCGCTTCGAGCGCGACCCGACCCGCGGCATGCGCCTCGATATCGCCGCCGGCACAGCGGTGCGCTTCGAGCCGGGACAGCGGCGCACGGTGGAGCTGGTCGCCTACGCGGGCGAGCGGGTGGTGTACGGTTTTCAGGGGCGGGTGCAGGGGAAATTATAAAGTGCTGCGTCAAATGCCGCCTTCCTTTATGGCTTTGCTGGGCGATGAGGAGGTTGGATTGTGCGTGTGTACCGGTGGTTTTACACGCGATGCAGAAACCGAGGCGCGTACTCAGGCTCAGAGGCGTATTACCCTGTTGAATCTTGAAGCGTTGTTTGATTTGTGGGTGGAGCATTACGACAGATTGACCGATTCTGCACGCAGGAGCTTGCCCTTGAAGCCTATTTATTTCATCGCTCCGGAAGGTTAAGGGGCTTTCTGAGCCCCCAAAATAGAGGAAACATCATGGCAAAAATCTCAAAACAGGCTTATGCGGAAATGTTCGGCCCCACCACGGGCGACCGGGTACGACTGGCGGACACCGAACTCTTCATCGAAGTCGAAAAAGATTTCACCGTCTACGGCGATGAAGTGAAATTCGGCGGCGGCAAAGTCATCCGCGACGGCATGGGACAAAGCCAGCGCAGCAGTAAAGACAGCGCCGACACCGTCATCACCAACGCGCTGATCCTCGACCACTGGGGCATCGTCAAGGCCGACATCGGCATCAAGGACGGCAAAATCCTCGCCATCGGCAAAGCGGGCAACCCGGACACCCAGGCCGGTGTCACCCTCGCCATCGGCCCCGGCACCGAGATCATCGCGGGCGAAGGGATGATCGTCACCGCAGGCGGCATCGACACCCACATCCATTTCATCAGCCCGCAGCAGATCGACGAGGCACTGGCCTCCGGCGTCACCACGATGATCGGCGGCGGCACCGGCCCGGCTGTCGGCACGCTGGCGACCACCTGCACCCCCGGCCCCTGGCACATCCACCGCATGCTCGAAGCCGCCGAAGGGCTGCCGATGAATCTCGGCTTTCTCGGCAAGGGCAACGCCAGCCTGCCGGAAGGGCTGGTCGAGCAGATCGAAGCCGGCGCGCTGGGCCTCAAACTGCACGAAGACTGGGGTACGACGCCCGCCGCCATCGACAACTGCCTCGCCGTTGCCGACAACTACGACGTGCAGGTGGCGATTCACACCGACACCCTCAACGAAGCCGGTTTTGTCGAGACCACCGTCGCCGCCTTCAAGGGCCGCGCCATCCACACCTTCCACACCGAAGGCGCGGGGGGCGGTCACGCGCCGGACATCCTGCGCGTGGTCGGCGAAGCCAACGTGCTGCCCTCATCGACCAACCCGACGCGCCCCTTCACCGTCAACACGCTCGACGAACATCTCGACATGCTGATGGTCTGCCACCACCTCGACGCCGCCATCGCCGAAGACATCGCCTTTGCCGAATCGCGCATCCGCCGCGAGACCATTGCCGCCGAAGACATCCTGCACGACCTCGGCGCGATCAGCATGTTTTCCAGCGATTCGCAGGCCATGGGCCGCGTTGGCGAAGTCATCCTGCGCTGCTGGCAGACCGCGCACAAAATGAAAGTGCAGCGCGGCGCGCTGCCCGGCGATGGTGCGCGCAACGACAACGCCCGCGCCAAACGCTATGTCGCCAAATACACCATCAATCCCGCGATCACGCACGGCATCTCCCATCTGGTCGGCTCCATCGAAGCGGGCAAACTGGCCGACCTCGTGCTGTGGCGGCCCGCGTTTTTCGGCGTCAAGCCGAGCATCATCCTCAAGGGCGGCATGATCGCCTGTGCCGTCATGGGCGACCCCAACGCCTCCATCCCGACGCCGCAGCCCGTGCACTATCGTCCGATGTTCGGCAGCTTTGGCCGCGCCCTGCAAAGCACCTCGGTCACTTTCGTCTCCGCCGCCGCGCTGCAAAACCCTGCGCTTGCCGCCCTCGGCCTGCGCCGCCCACTCGCTGCCGTCAAAAACACCCGCGCCATCCGCAAGCGCGACATGATCCACAACGATTACCAGCCCCGGCTGGACGTCGACCCCGAGACCTATGCCGTGCGCGCCGACGGTCAATTACTCGTCTGCGAACCGGCCCAGGCGCTGCCGCTGACGCAGCGCTATTTTCTGTTCTGATGAGCACGCGACTGATCGAAACCCGCTACGCAGGCGCCGCGCCCGCCACCGACCGGCTGAGGCTCGATTTTGAACACCGCAACAAAAGTCGCCTGCGTGTGCGTCTCGAATCCGGCGTCGAGGCCAATCTTTTCCTGCCTCGCGGCACGATTCTGCGTGGCGGCGACAAGCTCCAGGCCAATGACGGCGCCATCATCGAGGTCGTCTCTGCCCCCGAGACCCTGCTCGAAGCCCGCTGCGCCGATACGCTGGAGCTGGCCCGCGCCGCCTACCATCTTGGCAACCGCCATGTCGCGGTGCAGATCGGTGTCCAGGAGCGCGGACACTGGCTGCGTATCCAGGACGACCACGTCCTGCGCCACATGCTCGAAGGTCTCGGCGCTGCCGTTCATCTCGTCACAGCCCCCTTCGAGCCGGAAGCCGGCGCTTACGGGCACGGCCATTCCCATGAGGGTGACGGGCCGGCGAAAATTCACGTGATGGGCGGGCGTCAGCACGGAGGGTGAGGCGTGAGTTATGTCACACCACGGAGTACGGCAATCGGCATGTAGCCAGTACGCATAAGATCGTGGTATGAAGACGGTGAGGATGGATGTAAAATCGCACAATTCCTGACCGCAGGCGCGTTTCCTTCCCCATGAGAGGGCGTTATGAAGTTCTGGTACAAACTTTCTGTCCGCACGCGCCTGATTCTGGTTTTCATCGCGATCAAGGTTGTGCCGCTGATTTTGCTGGTATGGATCGCCTGGAGCCAGACCGAGAAAACCGCGAACCATCTTGAACGTCACATCGACAACCTGACCACCACGGCGGACGAGGCGATCAATCAGGTGGGGGATATGGCGATCGATGATGCGGTCAATGCGCTCGATGCCCGCGCCACCGAGGAAATCGAACGCCTCACCACCGACACCGCCAACCGGGTGGCGGATTTTCTCTACGAGCGCGACGCCGATATCCTGATTGCCGCGCATGCGCAGCCCGATGCGGACGCCTATCGCAGTTTTCTCGACAACAAGCTGCGCCCGTTGGTGAAGCACGGCCAATGGCGCCTGAACGCGAACAGGAGCGCCTGGGAACCGGAAGAGCCGGTGCTGCCCGACGCCTCCAGCGCGGAGCCGGGGAGCAAGGATAACGCCACCAGTTTCCATTACCGCCCCCCCACGGTGTTCCGTTCCGAGCGCCAACCGCTCTATCTGGAGATGACCTTCGTCGGCCTCGACGGCAAGGAGCGCATCAAGGTCACGACTTCCGACCGGAGCAACCCGGCCTTGCAGGATGTCTCGCAACGGCGCAATACCTATGCCCGCGCCGAAACTTATTTTCCTGCGCTGCAAAAGCTCAAACCCGGCGAGATTTACGTCTCCGACGTGATCGGCGCCTATGTCGGCTCGCAGGTCATCGGCAACTTCATCCCCACCGCCGCAGCGAAGAACGGGGTTCCCTTCGAGCCGGAAAAGCATGCCTACTCCGGCAAGGAGAACCCGGTGGGCAAGCGCTTTCAGGGCATCGTGCGCTGGGCCACGCCGGTGGTGCAGAACGGCAGGATCATTGGCTGGGTCACGCTGGCGCTGAATCACGACCACCTGATGTCCTTCACCGACAACATCGTGCCCTCGGAGGAGCGCTACCGCGACATCAACGATGCGGGCGATGGCAATTACGCCTTCATCTGGGATTACAAGGGGCGCAGCATCATCCACCCGCGCCACCACTCCATTGTCGGTTACGACGAAAACGGTGATCCCGCCGTGCCCTGGCTGGAGAGCGGGGTCTTTGCGGATTGGCAGGCGAGTGGCAAAAGCTGGCCTGAATACATGGAGAGCGCGCCGACTTTCGTTGACCAGTTGCAAAGCAAAAGAGCGGAGAAGAGCCTCACCAGGAGCGGCAATGTCGGTCTCGACTGCCGCTATCTCAATTTTGCTCCGCAGTGTATCGGCTGGTACAACCTCGCCGACTCCGGCGGCTCGGGCTCTTTCCTCATCTCGTGGAGCGGGCTGTGGAAACTCACCACGACGGCAGCCATTCCCTATTACACCGGGCAATACAGCCCGGAAGTGCAAGGCAACCGGCGCGGCTTCGGCATCGTCACCATCGGCGCCAATGTCAATGATTTCCACAAGGCGGCCAACGCTTCCAAGGCGCGCCTGAACGAGGTCATCGCGCGGCTTGAGAAGGCGATGGAGGTGCAGGGCGACGCGGCCGACCATGCGCTCTACGCCGACATGCAGGAGACGGCGCTGAGCCTGTCGGTGTCTACGGCGCTCTTGATTGTGGCCGTGATCATCGTCGCGCTGTGGCTGGCGGCCTATCTGTCCAAACGTGTCGGCTGGCTCAACGACGGCTTCAACAGCTTCCGCAGGGGCGACAAGGATTTCCGCTTCAGCTACACCTATCAGGATGAGATTACCGCGCTGGCCGGCACGTTCAACGAAATGGCCGACACCCTGAACGAGCAGATGCTCAAGCTGGAAGAGAGCACGGCTACCGCCCTGCATTCGCGCCAGATGATGGTCGAAATTGCCGATTCGCTGCCCTGCGCGGTGTTCCGTTACGAAAAATCATCGACCGGGGAGGGGCAGTTTACCTTTGTCAGCAACAATGTAGTGCGGATTCTCGGCTTGCCGGGTGAGACGATTCAGCGTGACCCGGACGCACGCTGGCACTACGTGCTGCCGGAGGATCGGGACAGCGCACGCGAGCTGCTGTCAGACAAAGGGGACGACAATGTCATCCTTGAGCGTATCAACCTGCCGGACAAGGGTTTGCGCTGGGTTGAAGCGCGCGCGACGCATACGGTTCTGGAGAACGGGGATCATTGCTGGAACGGCTATTGGCTGGATGTGACCGAAGAGCAGGTGGCCAAGCAGGAATTGGCCAATCAGTTGCTGTTGCAGGAGACCTTGTTCGATATTTTGCCCAATCCGGTGTTCGTCAAGGATGCGCAGAATCATTACCTGAAATGCAATCTGGCTTATGAGCACTTCTTCGGTATCAGCCGCAATGATCTGATCGGGTTGAGTTCGCTGGACGTGCCTTTCCCGCAAGCGTTGAGGCAATGGCGGCACGCCAGCGATGCGCAGTTGCTCGCCGCGCCGGACAACAGCATCCGCCAGGAATTCGATGTCACCAACGCGACCGGGGAGACACGTCATCTGCTGTATCTGGCGAGCAGCTTCAGGCTGGCCGATGGTAGTCTGGGCGGCATCGTCGGCACGGAGGTGGATATCTCTTCCCTGATCGAGGCGCAGGCGTCACTGGTCAAGGCCAAGGAAGTTGCGGAAGATGCGATGCGCACCAAGGCGGATTTCCTCGCCAACATGAGCCACGAAATTCGCACGCCGCTCAATGCCATCCTGGGCATGGCCTATCTGGTGCAGAAAAGCCAGCTCAATCTCACCCAGAAAGATCAACTGAACAAAATCCGCCAGTCCGGGCAGCATTTGCTTGGCATCATCAATGACATCCTCGACTTCTCCAAGATCGAGGCGGGCAAGTTGATGGTCGAACACATTGAATTCGATCTGGAACGGGTGCTGGAAAACGTCGGCACGCTGCTGGCCGAGAAAGTGGCGGCCAAAGGGCTGGAGCTGGTGATCAATATTGCGCGCGATGTGCCGCTCAATCTGGTCGGCGACCCGCTGCGGATCGGACAGATTTTGATCAATTACGCCAATAACGCAGAGAAATTCACCGAGCGCGGCGAGATCAACATTCTGGTCGGATTGCGCGAGGATGATGGCGAAAACGTCGTGCTGTATTTTGCCGTGAGCGATACCGGCATCGGTTTGACCGAGGAGCAAAAGGGGCGTCTGTTCCAGGGCTTCACCCAGGCGGACACCTCCACCACGCGCAAATATGGCGGCACGGGGCTGGGACTGGCGATCTCCAAACGTCTGGCTGAATTGATGGGAGGCGAAGTCGGGGTCGATTCGGAGCCGGGGCGCGGGTCGACGTTCTGGTTCACGGCTCGCGTCCGCCGCAGCGTGCAAAAACGCCGTCCGCTGGTGTTGAGCCACGAGCTGGCCGGACGTCGGGTGCTGGTGGTGGATGACAACGAGAACGCCCGTGTGGTGATCCGCGATACCTTGCAGGGCATGAATCTGGACGTGAGCGAAGCGACCTCCGGCTTCGCCGTCGTGGATATGTGCCGTTATGCCTTCTCCAGCGGCAATCCCTTCCAGATCGTGATTCTCGACTGGCAGATGCCGGGCATGGACGGCATCGAGGTCGCCAACAAACTGCGCACGGAGTTCAAGGCCGACTGCCCGCACATGTTGATGATGACGGCGTATGGCCGCGAAGAGGTGCTGCACGGCGCCGCCGAGGCCGGCATCGAAAACGTCTTCGTCAAGCCGGTCAGCCCCTCCCTGCTGTTCGATACCATCGCGCGCACCTTTGATAGCGCGCGTGGCGAGCATGAGGGCACGCGCGATGAGGGGGTGGAGTCCGAGCATCCGGGCTTGAAGGCGATCGCCGGGGCGCGCATCCTGCTGGTGGAAGATAACGATCTGAACCAGCAGGTCGCAACCGGGCTGCTCGATATGGCTGCCTTGAAAGTGGATGTGGCCTCGCATGGCGAGGAGGCGCTCGACCGGGTGCGGAAGACGACGCCCGAGCGCGCTTATGATCTGGTGCTGATGGATGTGCAGATGCCGGTGATGGATGGCATGGAAGCGACCCGGCAGTTGCGCGCCCAGGGTTTCAGCATGCCGATTATCGCCCTCACCGCCAACGTCATGCAGGGCGACCGCGAGCGTTATCTGGAAATCGGCATGAATGATTACCTCGCCAAGCCCATCGAGCCGGAAAAGCTGTGGACGGTGCTATGCAAGTGGATCAAGCTGCGGGAGGGGCTGGGGCAGGCCACGGCGGTGGATATCGCCATGGTGCAGGAGGATGACGATGGCGAAAATTTCACCACCATCCCCGGACTGGATGCCAGGGGCGGTCTGCGCCGCGTGCTGAACAAAATCTCCCTGTACCGCAGCCTGCTGGATAAATTCGTCCACGACCATGCTGATGACCCGGCCAAAATCCGCGCCGCCCTCGACGACCTGACCCTGTTCGTGCGCCTGGCGCATACCCTCAAGGGCGTGGCGGGCAATATCGGCGCGGTGGAGGTGCAGGCCGCCGCCGCACAACTGGAAGCGCGGGCCAAGCAGGCCCACGCCGAGCGCGCACCGGACGATGGCGACGCCCTGGAGCAATTGATCGAGGCGCTGGAAGCATGTCATGCTCCGCTCATCCAGCGCCTGAGCGCGGTGCTGACCCGCACCGCCGCAGATAAAAACAAAAACAGCGCGGCGCCCGTCGTCGATCTGGGGCGCCTGCCAGCCGTCATCAGCCGCCTGAACGCGATGCTGGAGGATAATGACTCCGAAGCGGGCGATCTGCTGCAAAGTGAGCAAGCCTTGCTCCAACAGGGTTTGCAGGGTGTATTCGACGAACTGAAAGAAGTCATCGAGCATTTCGATTTTGATCGGGCGCTGGAGATTCTGCACACCGCCCGCGGGGAACAAACGTGAGCATTGAAGGCTATACCGATAAACCCACCATCCTGGTCGTGGACGACGCCCCGGATAATCTCGCCTTGGTGAGCGCCCTGCTCAAGGATACCTACAAGGTCAAGGTGGCGACCAATGGCGAAAAAGCCCTGCAAATCGCGGCCTCATCCGCACAGCCGGATCTGATCCTGCTCGACATCGTGATGCCGGGCATGGATGGTTACGAAGTCTGCAAGCGGCTCAAGATGTCCAGGGAGACCCATAACATTCCCGTCATCTTCCTCACCGCCAACGTCGACGCGACCAACGAAGAGCGCGGCCTGCAACTGGGCGCGGTGGACTACCTCACCAAGCCGGTGGTGTCCTCCATCGTGCTGGCGCGGGTGGATACGCACCTGAAGCTGAAAGCGAGCGCCGACTTCCTGCGCAACAAAACCGAATTTCTCGAAGCCGAAGTCGCCAAGCGCACCTTCGAGGTGCAGGCCATTCAGGATGTCACGATCATGGCCATGGCTTCGCTCGCGGAAACCCGCGACAACGAAACCGGCAACCACATCCGCCGTACCCAGTACTACATCCGCATCCTGGCCCAGGCCCTGCAACAGCATCCCGGATTCACGCAGGCCCTCACCGACAACACGATCAAGCTCCTGTACAAATCTGCCCCGCTTCATGACATTGGCAAGGTCGGCATCCCCGACAACATCCTGCTCAAGCCCGGCCGCCTGACCGTCGAAGAATTCGAAATCATGAAGACCCACACCACGCTCGGGCGTGACGCGATCAACCACGCAGAAAAGCAACTGGGCATGAAGGTGGATTTTCTCGCCTGCGCCAAGGAGATCGCCTACAGCCACCACGAAAAATGGGACGGCAGCGGCTATCCGCAAGGTTTGCGCGGAGCGAACATCCCCGTATCCGCCCGCCTGATGGCGCTCGCCGATGTGTACGACGCCCTGGTGAGCTGCCGCGTCTACAAGCCCAAAATGACCCACGAGCAGGCGCGGGAAATCATCCTCAACGGTCGCGGCAACCACTTCGACCCGGATGTCGTCGATGCGTTTCTGGCGATCGAGAGCCAATTCCTCGAAATTGCGGCGCGTTATGTGGATGGGGATAGCGGGGAAGGTGCGGCGGATTGAGTCAGTGGAAATGTCACGCCCCCGCGTGCAAGTTCACCTTGATATCTCCGCCCAAGCTCACGGATAATCCGTCGCATGAATCGCGCACAAACATTCTTTGAGTGACGCATAACTTCGGAGAACTTGATGAACACCACAACTACCCCCCCACTTGACCGCCCGCTGCCGAAGAGCTACATGCCGGAAGAAGACAAGATCGGCATGTCCCAAAACGCCATCTACCTATGCGAGTCGGTTGAAGCGAAAGAAGCCGGTGACGAGGAAGCGTCATGGGCATGGATGGCGATGGCAAAAATACCGGAAGGGACAAAAAAAGCCCTGGTTAAAATTTGTGGTGCCGAATTCCTGACGGCAAGGGGATTTGATTTATGATAGATAAAGCGATTTTTTCTTTGTCGAACAGAATTGCACAAGACCAAAACCTGACCATAGAGCAGGAGGCAACAAGGCTCGGACAACTCAAAAATAAAAACCGACAAGGAATCCTATCTGATTTAAATGAGATAGGGAAATCAGGGAGCCTGGAAGATATTATTTTTGCAGAAAAGGCCATTGTGACATTTGGCCTGGAAGAATACGCCAACAGCGCAAGCATGAAATCCAGTCTGGTTGCTGCGCAAAAAGAGTTGGAGGCAATCGAAGCCAATATTGCTTTGGTTGCGCAGCCTGAAGTCTATCGGCAAATCGATGTGTCCCTGAGTCTACCCAAACTCCGGGATTCGCATGATTTGCCATTGGACGGTGCCAGAACGGCTTTCCGTTCACACCGTACCCGCTTGGGTAACTACGACAGATCACGCTCGGATGATCTTGAGAAATCCATCATCCAGGCGCGCCAACAAAACATCCGCATCGCTGAGAAAATCTACATCGAACGTCAGGAGCACGCGCTTGGCCGGGAGGCAGAGCTGGAGCAGGATGATGAACCTGGGGCGGGGTTGAACCCTGACTTGTGAGCCAGAATGCCGGGAAAGTCGTATAATTCAAGCATAACCGGAGCATGAAAAATGAACACCACCACCCAAGACCGCCCGCTGCCAAAGAGCTACATGCCGGAAGAAGACAAGATCGGCATGTCCCAAAACGCCATTTATGCCTGCGAAGCTGCCGACGCCAAAGCCGCAGGAGATGAAGAAGCATCGTGGGCATGGCTTGCGCTGGCGGAACTGCCATCGTCTGCAAAATATATCCTCAAGGAAGTTTGCGGCGATGAATTTCTGAAAGCCAGAGGCTTCAACATATGACAGAAAGGCTCCTTCTTTCTTTGTCACAAGGACTTGCCAACGGCAAACTTCTGGTAGACGAGCAAAGCTTATCAAGGCTCGCACGACGCAACGACGGGATTCAACAAGGCATCCTCTCCGACCTGAAAACCATCGGAAAATCCGGCAATCTGGAAAGCATCATCGCCGCTGAAAAATCCATCGTCAAATTTGAACTCAACGAATACGCCAACAGCAAAAGCATGGTCTCCAGCCTGCAAACCGCACTAGAAGAACTGGAGGCCATTGAAACCAATATCCGCCTGGTCGCCGAACCTGAACAATACCCACACGTTGACGCATCCCATGCCCAACGCAAGTTACGGGACACCCACGATTTACCGCTGGACGGCGCAAGAATCGCCTTCCGCTCACACCATGCCCGCTTGAGCAACTACGACAAATCCAAGTCGGACGACCACGAAAAAGCCATCATTCAGGCACGACAACAAAATATCCGCATCGCTGAAAAAATCTACATCGAACGGCAGGAAAAGGCGCTTGATCGGAAAGCCGGAGCGTGAGCGTAGACCAGACATCATATAGGGTGAAATGCGCTGCGCTTTTGCCGTCGCTTCGCTTCGTCGAAACCCGTTGCCACCCTACATGATATCCGTGCTACGCTTGCGGTAGGTCGGAAAAGCCGCAAAGCAGCGCATCCCGACGAACGTAAATCACCGGCGCGAACGCGCCGCAAAAACGGGGGCGGTTCTCGAACCGCCCCTACCGCATTTTAGAAACGGAATGAAAGGTGTGATCCATGAGCAAGATTCTGATTATTAACGGCGCAAAAAAATTCGCCCACTCCGGTGGCCAGCTTAACGACACGCTGACCGAAGTCGCGGAAAGTTTTCTGCGCGAGGCGGGGCATGAGGTTCAGGTGACCCGCGCCGACAGCGGCTATGACATTCAGGCTGAAGTCCAAAAATTCATCTGGGCCGACGCGGTGATTTACCAGATGCCGGGTTGGTGGATGGGCGTGCCCTGGACGGTCAAAAAATACATCGACGATGTGTTTACGGGAGGTCACGGTTCGCTTTACACGGACGATGGGCGCACCCGATCCGACGCTTCAAAAAAATACGGTTCCGGCGGTCTGTTGCAGGGTAAAAAATACATGCTGTCGCTGACCTGGAACGCGCCCATGGAGGCTTTTACGGATAAAGCGCAATTTTTCCACGGCGCGGGTGTCGACGGCGTTTACCTGCCGTTCCACAAAGCCAATCAGTTCCTTGCCATGGAAGCGCTCCCCACTTTTATCGTCAATGATGTCGTCAAAATGCCCGATGTTCCGCGTTATATGGCGGAATACCGTCAGCATCTGGCTAAAAATTTTCCTTGATGAGCAAGCGTCGCGCGGACATCCGCAGGGGGGCAGCGGGTTTCGATGAAGCGAAGCGACGGCAAAAGCGCAGCGCCTTCCACCATTGGACTGACCAGCACGAGCAACCACCACCACAACGTTTGACCGATGTTCGCACACAACCCCCTGTGGTGGAACGCTCTGCTCATTCACCTTGTTTCAACAGAATGCCAACCCCTCTCACCTCGGCAACGGCTCAAACAGCGCCGCGATATCCGCTTCACCAAATTTAACATCGCCCTTGTGTTCATCCGAAAGTATCCCCGCCGCGAGTTCGGCTTTTTGTTCTTGCAGGGCGAGGATTTTTTCTTCGATGCTGCCTGCGGCAATCAGTTTGTAGACGAACACCGGTTTATCCTGCCCCAGGCGGTGGGCGCGGTCGGTGGCCTGGTTTTCTACGGCAGGGTTCCACCAGGGGTCGTAGTGGATGACGGTATCGGCTGCCGTTAAATTGAGTCCAACACCGCCCGCTTTCAGGCTGATTAAGAAAATCGGGGCTGCGCCTGCCTGGAATGCCTTGATGGGCGTTTCGCGGTCTTTGGTTTCGCCGGTCAGGCGCAGGTATTGCAAACCCGTCGCGTCGAGTTCGCTCTGGATTAAATCGAGCATGGCGGTGAATTGCGAGAACACCAGAATGCGCCGCCCTTCTTCGACCATTTCCGGCAGCATGTCCATGAGCAGGTCGAGTTTTGCCCGCTCCTTTACCTTTTTGGCGACGGCGGATTTGACCAGCCTTGGGTCGCAGCAGACCTGCCGCAATTTCAAAAGCGCGTCGAGGATGACAATCTGGCTTCTCGTAAAGCCGCGATAGGCGATTTCGGCGCGCACTTTTTCGTCCATCGCGGCGCGCACGGTTTCGTACAGGTCGCGTTGCGAGCCGACCAGTTCCACGGTGCGGATGATGGTGGTCTTGGGCGGCAGTTCGGTGGCGACTTCATCTTTTTTGCGGCGCAGGATGAAGGGACGGATGCGCCGCGCCAGCACGTTTCGCCGCAGCGTGTCGCCGTGTTTTTCGATGGGGTTGCGCCAGAGACGAGTGAAGCTTTTGGCATCGCCCAAAAAGCCCGGCAGCAGAAAATCGAATTGCGTCCACAATTCACCCAAGTGATTTTCCAACGGCGTACCGGTCAGGCAAAGCCGATGTTGGGCGCGAATTTGCCGCACTTCGCCCGCGCCCTTGCTGCGGGCGTTTTTCACGGTCTGCGCTTCGTCTAATACCAGCATGTGATATTCGTAGGCGCGCAGGAGTTCGCCGTCGCGCCAAAGAAGCGGGTAAGTGGTGAGCACAACGTCATGGTCGGGGATGTCGGCGAAGCGTTCGCGCCGCCCTTGTCCGTGCAGGCTCAGAATTTTCAGACCGGGGGCGAAGCGGGCGGATTCGTTTTTCCAGTTGAAGACCAGCGAAGTGGGCAGCACGACCAGCGCGGGATGAGTGAGGCGACCAGCCTCTTTTTCGACCAGCAGGTGCGCCAGCGTTTGCGCGGTTTTGCCCAGCCCCATGTCATCGGCGAGGATGCCGGAGAGTTTGTGTTCGCGCAGGTATTGCAGCCATGACAGACCGGTGCGCTGGTAATCGCGCAATTCCAGACGCAAGCCTTGCGGCGGGGGGATGTCCTGTACGCCCTGACTGGTACGCAGGCGTTCCGCCAGTTGCAGCACCGCGTCCGGGCCTTTGAATTGCCAGCGGCTCGTGTCTTGCAGAATTTCCAGCCTTGCCGCGTCGAAACGGGAGAGGCGCAGGGGGCCTTCACGGTAGCCGTCAAACAGGTCGATCAGCAATCTGGCGATGGATTTGATGCGTTCCGCCTTGACGCGCAGACGGCGACCGTCTTCGGTCAACAGCGGCACATTTTCGTCGTCGGGAATGTCGGCAAGCGAGATGGCGTCCAGCCAGCGCGGCTCGCGGTGCAAGAGGTCGGAGAGCATGGGCGCCAGCGGCAGACGTTCGCCCGCGACCAGCACCCCCATGTCAAGGTCAAGCCAGCCGCCGCCGCCGCTGCCTTCCACCTCGTCCACGTTCGCGTCCCAGGCTTCCACTTCCAGATAGTGGTGGCGGAAATCGCTTTTGTAGCTGATGTGCCAGTTTTGCGCTTCCAGCCGGGCGATGCCGCTGTGCATGAAATCCACCCAGTCCTCTATGGCAGCCAGACTGTAAATTTTGCCGGGGGGTGGCTCATAGAATTGGAGTGTGCTCGCGGGGACAGGATGCAGATGTACTTTTTTCAGGCTGGCGAGCAGTTGCGCCTCGGCGGCGGGGTGGCGTTTGATCTGTACCAGCTCGCCGGTCGGCAAGGTGATGAATTCGCGCGGGTCGTTGAAAGGCAGGCGCGCAGTGTCGTAACAGAGCGTGGCTTCGGCGTAATCGAAAAAGTGGCGCCCGTAATGTTGCCCCGGATGTTGGCGCCAGGGACGCATGCCGAGTGTCTCCAGCGTATCCAGACGCAATTCGCCCTTGGGCGGTACGGCGATGACCCGGACAACTGCGCCGCTGTTGATCAGCGGGCGTGGTGTTTGCGGCGCGACCTCTTTTAATGCTTCGGCCACCAGTGTCGCCTCCTGGCGCGACAGGGGCGGCAGGGCGAGCAGTTTTTGCAGCATGTTCCGGGGGATGTCGAGTTCGAGCGGCCCCAGGCAAGCCTCCTGCATGTCGAGGTACCAGGGCGTACTGGCCGTAATGATCCCGGTGGCGGGCGGGTGCGCCACGAGCCGGGGCGACTGTTTCCCGTTTGTCTGTTGTTCCCAGATGAGCTTACCAGCGCGAGCAGGCCCCGGCGTCAGGGGAACCGGCGGATGACCGATGAGCAGCCGGCCGGTTGCGAGCATTTTTTCCAGCATCGCTGGTGTTTCGTCGTGCTCTTGCGCGTGATGGTAAGAGAGCGAGATCTGCCTCCACATGATGCGAAGAATGGGGATG
Organism: Betaproteobacteria bacterium; assembly: GCA_025997045.1. GTDB lineage: Bacteria > Pseudomonadota > Gammaproteobacteria > Burkholderiales > Rhodocyclaceae > WRNU01. The sequence goes on along the minus strand of BNUB01000033.1, from coordinate 3,777 downwards.
TCCTCTTCGCTGACAAAGCGTGGCGGCTGCAATAGCGCACGTTCGGTCAAGGTCCAGGGCTGCAGGTGGTCTGTGTTGCTGCCCTTGTAGGTCATGATGCTGGTGCCTTCGCGCTGATCCCACTCCAGCACGTAATAGAGCTGGATCGTTTTGGCGGCGTTTTTCTTTTGTGTTTTTTCTACGGCCTGGCTCAGGTGCCTGATCTCGGTAATCCACGACAGAATGCCGGGCGAAATACCTTTCGGGGGGTCACGCTCTTTTACTACATGCAAGAGCAGGGCGGCGACATGCTTGCAATCTCCGCCCAGTGGACAGGAGCAGCGGGAAGAGAAGCCGGATGATCTGATGCTTGCGATTGTCATATAAGGCAGCCGCTGTGTGCCGCGTACCTTTCCGATGATGTTGTCATCATCGTCAAGGTATGCCTCCACGACGCGGGGAAGGTAGCCCAGGCCCTTGTCGAAGGTCGTTCTGCCCAGCCATTTGAGGACATCTGCGCGGGTAAAGGTTTTTGAGTCAGTGAAAATCATGGCGCCTGGGTCAGAAAATCAGAGCGGAATCAGGCGAACAGCGCGCCGACGCTCGCCCCGCTATGGATGCGCTCGATCGCCGCCGCGAACAGCGGCGCGACGGTGAGCACGGTGAGCTTGTCGAAGCGTTTCTCCGCCGCCACCTGCACGGTGTTGGTGACGACGATGGAGTCGATCGCGGCTTCGCGCAGACGCTCGATCGCCGGCCCGCACAACACGCCGTGCACCGCCCCGGCGTGGATGCTGGACGCGCCCGCCGCGCGCAGGGTGTCGACGGTCGACACCAGGGTGCCGCCGGTGGAGATTTCATCCTCGAAAATCACCGCGGCCCGCCCCGCCACATCGCCCACCACCTGACCCTGTTTCACCGTGGTGTCGTTGATCCGGCGCTTGTCGATGATCGCCAGCGGAATCCCCAGCCATTCGGAGAAGCGCCCCGCCCGCTTCGCCCCGCCCGCATCGGTGGCGACCGCGACCATGTTGGAGAGGTCGTAATGGGCGCGGAAATGCTCGGCGATGGTCGGAATCGCGGTCAGGTGATCGACCGGCACGCCGAAAAAACCATGCACCTGATCGGCGTGCAAATCCATGGTCAGCACCCGGTTGGCCCCGGCGGTCACGAGCATGTCCGCCATCAGGCGGCCGGTGATCGAGATGCGCGGCTTGTCCTTTTTGTCGGAACGGGCGTAGGAGTAATACGGGATGACGGCGGTGATGCGTTGGGCCGAGGCGCTGCGCAGGGCGTCGAGGGTGATCAGCAGCTCCATGATGTGATCGCTGACCGGCGCGGTAAACGACTGAATCACGAACACGTCGCGCTCGCGCACGTTTTCCAGCACCTGCACGTGCAGGTTGTCGTTGGAAAAGCGCGAGATTTCAAGCTGCGACAGCGGCACGCCGAGGCGGTGGCAGATTTCGTTCGCCAGGCCGTCGTTGGAAGTACAGGAAAAAACCTTGAGGTCATGTTTGATCACGGCAGTGCTCCAGGGACGTCAGGCATAAAGTAAAAAGGGACGGCGGCGTTCATGCCACGCCGCTTCGTCAACTGTGGCCAGGCGGTCGAGATCGCCCGCCGTGGCGGTCGGGTCATCGACCCACTCGCGCAAAATCGGGCCGCCGTTGATGAGGTCGATCGCCAGCCGATTGTGTTCGTATTCGTAGGGAAAATCACGCCACAGCGGATAGCCGGGTTCAAGCTCGCGCAGCGCCTTGAACGCCGCCGCCATCAGCCGCCACGGGCGGAACGCGGTGTGGTCGTAATGGTGCGCGTCGACATGGATGTGCACCCCGGCGCAGAGCTTGCCCGCGTGCTTGTGAAAGGTCGGCTCGAACCAGCACGGACGCAGCCCGCAGCCCGCGAGCCAGTGCGGCGCGATGCGGCGCATGGTGGCAATCAGCGTGCGCGCATCGAGCCCCGGCGCGCCAAACAGTTCGAGCGGCCGCGTCGTGCCCCGGCCTTCGGACAGCGTGGCGCCCTCCAACATCACCGTCCCCGCATAGGCGCGCGCCATCGACAGATTGGGCGCGTTGGGGCTGGGATTCACCCAGGTGCGCTCCAGCAGCGGCCAGCCATAACCGGGGGCGGCATCAGGCTGCCAGCCGTGCATGTCGATGACGGTGCACTCGACATCCAGTTTCAGCGTGGCGACAAACCAGCGCGCCAGCTCCCCCAGGGTGAGGCCGTGGCGCATCGGCAGCTCCCCCGCGCCGACGAAACTCTCCCACCCCGGCCGCAACAGCAGCCCTTCCACCGGGCGTCCGACCGGGTTGGGCCGATCCAGTATCCATACCGTTTTGCCGTAGCGGGCGGCGGCTTCCAGCACATAGCGCAGGGTGGTGATGAAGGTGTAGATGCGGCAGCCGACATCCTGCAAATCGACCAGCAACACGTCAAACTCCATCATCGCCGCCGTCGGCTGCCGGGTCTCACCGTAGAGGCTGAACACCGGAATGCCCCACAGCGGATCGACGTAATCGTTTGATTCGACCATATTGTCCTGCTTGTCGCCGCGCAGCCCGTGCTGGGGGCCGAACGCCGCCGTGAGCCTGATGCCGGGCAGCGCCGCGAGCGCATCCAGACTATGGCTCAGGTCGGCGCTCACCGAGGCCGGATGCGCCAGCAGCGCCACCCGCCGCCCCGCCAGTTGGCGACTCAGCGCCGGGTCGGTGAGCAGGCGGTCAAGTCCGGTCAGGAACGCGCTCATTGCGCAACCAGTTGCGTATCAAGCATCAGCGTCCACCCCTCGCGCAGATGAAAGTCAGGCTTCGCGCCCGGATGGCGCAGCGCCCAGTAGTCGAGATGGCCGTCGGCGTGCTCGATCACCGCCGCCAGCCCCACACGCAGGAGGGTGCCGGACGGCAACAGCGCGGACGGCAGCTCGACGTCAAGCGTCAGGCGCTCGTCGCGCTGATTGGGTTCAAGAATGGGAAATGAGATGGGGGCTGAGGTGAGCGTCGGCGCGTCGGCTTCCGCTTCGCGGTAACGCTGGAACCGGCTCGTCGCCCACAGCCCGGCGGGCGAAAAATTGTATTCGCGGTAACTGTCTGCCCCGGAGGCAGAGAGAAACGCCTCAAAGCAGGTGTGTTGCCACAGCGGTTCGGACGCAGGTGCCCCGGCAACTGGCACGCGCAAGGCCGCGATGCGGCCTTCGAGCGTAAAGCTGAAGCGCGCACCGCCATCGGGCAGGGCCGAGAACGTCACCAGCAGCGCCGATACCGCTGGCGGCTCGCCCTCGACAGGCGGGGACGCATCGAAGGGACGCAGGCCGACGGTGATGGTCGGAATTTTGGGGGCGGGTGAGGTGGTCACGGTCGGATGTCAGCGCAGGCGCAAAACGCATGGCGGCGAGGGGTGCCATGTTACCAGAACGCGAGGGAGCCCCGGTTTTTCTACCTACGAGTGGGTTAGACTCTCCGTCTTGCCCCTGATTACCGCCCTGTCATGAGCACAACCCACGACACCAGCTACAAACAGCTTTTCTCCTGCCCCGAGATGATGCGTGACCTGCTCATCGGCTATGTGCCGGGGAAGTGGCTCGAAAGCGCCGATTGGAAGCCAGCCAGACCCTGAACGATGTGGGCGCCGTCACCGATGCCCTGAAGGATCTGCTGCGCACGCCGGGGCTGGAACCACTGCGGCAAGCCTTCAACCACTGGATCAAGGCGCTGTTGCGACGCCGTGCCGAGTTGACGATGCGATCGCACAAGGACTGCAACAAGGATTGCAGAAAGGCGTACTGGTAGGAGA
>BNUB01000032.1 GCA_025997045.1 Betaproteobacteria bacterium | reverse complement strand
AGTTTGTCATGCTCGCAGAGAAGAACCCCGAGGTAAAAAAGGCCGTCGCCAAGCTGATGACGCTCACGGAAGACGAGCAGGCGCGGATGGTGGCCGACGCACGGGACAAGATGCGCTGGGATATTGAGTCCAGGGAGCGGGCGGCGGTAGAAAAAGGCGAGGCAAGAGGGCGCGAGGAAGGGCGCGAGGAAAGGCAGTTGGAAATTGCCCGGAGGCTCCTTGCCCGCAGCCGGCCAATCGAAGAGATCATCGAAGATACCGGTCTTACCCTCGAACAGATCCAGGCGCTCACGCTTCATTGATTCCATTGTGTTGACACACGCCATCGTCACCGACAGGGAAGACGGCTTGCGCGGATGGTGGCCTGACCGTAACGCCAAGCACCAAAGGCTGGTTGCTGGATGTCGGCGTACAAGGCTACACCGGCAAACGCGGAGGGGTGACGGGGAATGTGAAGGCGGGGTATCGGTTCTGAGGGTAAATACTGTCCGATCCTGGTTCGGAAGGGCTACGACAGGAGCATTCGTGCGATTGCCTTGGGGTAAACACTTCCAGCGCGTCGCGCCCTCGGCTACCATCGCAGGATTCTTTCTCTGCCAGCTACCATGACATACCGCTTCGATACCCTGTCGCTCCATGCCGGACAAATTCCGGATGAGCAGTTTGGCGCACGTGCGCAACCGATTTATCTGACCACCTCCTTCGTGTTCAAGGACGCGGATCGTGCGGTCTCGCTCTTTAACATGGAGCGCGGCGGCCATGTTTATTCGCGCATTTCCAACCCGACCACGGCGACGCTGGAAGAGCGGATCGCGGCGCTGGAGAACGGAGTCGGCGCGGTGGCGGTGGCTTCCGGGCAGGCGGCGCTGCATCTGGCGATCGCTACCCTGATGGGGGCGGGCGGGCACATCGTTGCCAGCCGTTCGCTCTACGGCGGCTCGCATAATCTGCTCGAATATACCCTGGCGCGTTTCGGCATCCAGACCACCTTCATTGATCCGACCGATCTCGACGCCTGGCGCGCGGCGATTCGTCCCGAGACCCGCCTGCTGTATGGCGAAACCCTCGGCAATCCGGGGCTGGACGTGCTCGATATTCCCAATGTCGCCGCGATTGCGCATGAACAGGGGCTGCCGCTGCTGGTGGATTCGACCTTCACCACGCCTTATCTGATGCAGCCCTTCGAGCATGGTGCTGACCTCGTTTACCATTCGGCGACCAAATTCCTCGCCGGTCACGGCACGGTGGTCGGTGGCCTTCTGGTCGATTCCGGGCGCTTCGACTGGGCGGCAAGCGGCAAATTTCCCACCCTCGCCACGCCGTATGAAGGTTTTCACGACATGGTGTTTACCGAAGAATCGACGGTTGCCGCCTTTCTGCTCCGCGCCCGCCGCGAAGGGCTGCGCGATTTCGGCGCCTGCCTGTCGCCGTTTAATGCCTTCCAGATTCTGCAGGGGCTGGAAACCCTGCCGCTGCGGATGGCGCGGCACATCGGGAACACGGCCAAAATCGTCGATTTCCTCGCCACCCAAATCGGCACCACCGTCGCCGCAGTCAATCACCCCAATCTGCCCAGCCACCCTGGACACGCGCTGGCGCAAAGACTGCTGCCGCGTGGTTCGTCGGCGGTGTTTACCTTCAACCTCGCGGGAGGACGTGCGGCGGGGGCGAAATTCATTGAGGCGCTGAAAGTGTTTTCGCACCTCGCCAATGTGGGCGATGCCAAGTCGCTGGTCATTCATCCGGCCTCGACCACGCACTACCGGATGTCGGACGAGGCGCTGATCGCCGCCGGCATCCATCCCGGCACCATCCGCCTTTCCATCGGCCTCGAAGACCCCGACGATCTGCTGGAAGATCTCCAACGCGGCCTGGCCGCTGCTGCCAGGGCTTGAAACCATGAAGATCAACGTTGCAGGACACTCCACCTATCTTTACAACGGCGGCAAGCATCCCGAGCCCGAGGCGATTCCTGCCCAGCCGGTCGTCGTGTTCATTCACGGCGCCGAACAGGATCATTCGGCGTGGACGCTGCAAAGCCGCTGGTTCGGGCATCATGGTTTCAGCGTGCTCGCCCCCGACCTTCCCGGACACGGGCAGAGCGCCGGTACGCCCTTGCCCTCGATCGAAGCGATTGCCGACTGGATTGCGACCCTGCTCGACACCCTGAAGGTCGACCAGGCCCACATCGTCGGTCATAGCATGGGTTCGCTGGTAACAGCAGAATTTGCCTTGCGCCATCCGCAGCGCGTCGCCAGCGTGGCCCTCGTCGGCATTTCGCTGCCGATGCCGGTCGCGCCGGTGTTGCTTGATGCGGCGCGGAACGACGAGCCCGCCGCACGGGAGATGGTCAATAACTGGTCATACTCGCCGGGCGGGCAGTTCGGTGGCAATCGCGTGCCCGGATTGTGGCTGCTGGGCGTCAACCAACAGTTGATGGCGCGGCAAAAGCCCGGCGTGTTCCATAACGACTTGAACGCGTGCAATGAGTGGCGGCGCGAATTCTCCACCCTCGGCGCGATCTCCGCGCCCGCGCTGGTGGTGATCGGCACCCAGGACAAAATGACTTCGCCCAAGGCAGGCAAGGCCGTACACGCGGCGATTCCCGGCGCGAAGCTGGTGGCGATTCCCGGCAGCGGCCACGCCCTGATGGCCGAGCGACCGGATGAAGTGCTGGACGCGCTGAAGACGTTTATCGCCAAGGCGTAAGCACATCAACCGGGCGATTTTTGCAGGTTGGGAAAGCCGCGTAGCGGCGCATCCCGACAGGCGTATCTTCCGGTGCAAAGCAGCATAGATTACAAAGATGTAATCCTGCCGTCAGCATGATGTTGGTCGCCAGTATCCAGAATGCAGGGGATGCAGGCTATCAGGGAAATACCGTCGATCATGCGAAGCTGGAAACTGCTGTGGCTGGTGCTGGGGGGGTGGTGTGGCGGAGCCGCCGCGCTCACCTTTGACGAAGCCCTGCAGCGCGCCGGACAGGCGCCGGACATCGTTGCCGGCAGCGCCGAGCGTGCCGCGCTTGCGGAAGTGCGCGTTGCGGCGGGACGCCTGCCCGATCCGCGCTTGCAACTTGCGCTGGATGACTTTTCCACTGACGGGGAAGGACGCTACCGCCTCAGCGATGCGAAACGCATGGTGAGTCTGATGCAGGAAATCCCCGCTGCGGCCAAACGTGACGCACAAATCCGCCAGGCGGAAGCCGCGCTGGATGCGAGCGGGCGCGAGCAGGAATTCGTCCGTCTCGCCGTCCGCCGTGAGACGAGCCTGGCCTGGGTTCGGCTGTATTTCCTCGGACAAAAACGGGCTGTGCTCGAACAGCAGGCACTTGAGCTACGGCGCAGACAGGATACGACCCGAACCGCGCTGGCCGCTGGCGGTGCGGCGGACGAGGCGCTGGAGGCGCTGATTGATGAACAGGATTTGCGCGATGCGTTCGATACGCTGGCGCGTGATATCCGCCTCGCACGGGCGAATCTGGCGCGGTGGACGGGGGCGTTCCCGCAGTCCGAGACCGCGACGGGGAGTTTGCCTGCCTGGCTGGAAAAACCGGCAGCGGGCGTGGAAAAAAGTGGCGACACTGAAGACGAAAATGCCGCCATCCCGACCGAATTGCGCGCCAGTCAGGCCCGCATCCGCATGGCGCAGGCAGAGGTGGCGATGGCGGAAGCCGACACCGCGTCGGACTGGAGCGTGGAATTCGGCGTGGGGCAGGATGCCATGGGCAATGGCATGGTGATGGCGAAGGTCGGAATTTCGCTGCCGCTGTTCGGCGCGACCCGACAGGCTCCCAAAATCGCCGCGGCGCGCCGGATGCTGGAAAAAAGTGATGCCGAACACGCCATGCGCCGGGCGGAGTTCCTGCGCCAGCAGGCGGAGCTTGAAGCCGAGGAAGCGGCGCTGGAAGCGCGTCTGCGTCGTCTCGAAAGTGAAACCCTGCCCTTGATTGCGCACAAGATCGCCCTGGCTGAGGCCGCTTTTTCCGCCGGACAGGGCAGCGCCGCAGCACTCATCATGGCGCGGGAAAAACGCCTCGCCGCGCAGGGAGATGCCATCGAGCTGGCGGGCGAACGGGCGCTGGTTCGGGTCAAACTGCATTACCTGCTTCATCGTGGCGAGGACACAGCCCATGAATAAGTCTGTCGCGCTTGCGCTGACGCTGGTCGTCGGCGTGCTCATCGGGCTGTTCGTTGGCCCGCTCATTGCTCAAACCGCTGGCTGGCAATCGGGAATGAAGCAGAGTAGCGGACACGATCATGCCGACGCCCCCCGCAAAGTGAGCTACTGGTATGACCCGATGAAGCCGGAGGTGCATTTCCCCCAGGCCGGCAAGTCACCGTTCATGGACATGGAGCTTGTGCCGCGTTACGCCGATGAGGACACAGCCGCTGGAGCGCCCGGCCTGGGATTGACCCCGGTATTCACCCAGAATCTGGGGGTCAAAACGGCGCGAGTGGAGAAAGGCATGCTTGCCCGCACTATCGAGGTGTCCGGCAGCGTGGCGTTCGACGAGCACGCCATCGCCCTCCTTCAGGCGCGTACCGGGGGCATCGTCGAGCGTGCATGGCCGCTGGCCGTAGGCGACCAGGTGCGTGCGGGCCAGCCGCTGGCTGACATCCGCGTGCCGGAGTGGTTTGCCGCACAACGGGAATATCTCGTCCTGCGCGACATGCCGGGCCTGGGCGCAGCCGCCCGCAGCCGCCTGTTGCAACTGGGCATGAGCGCGGAGGAAATCGCCACGGTGGAAAAACGCGCTCAGCCCCATGCCATCGTCACCCTGCGTGCGCCACGCGCCGGCATGCTGGCCGAATTTGATTTACACCAGGGGATGACGATCAGCGCCGGGCAGAGCGTGGCTCGCATCAATGGTCTGGATAGCGTCTGGGTCGAAGCGCAAACGCCGGAGATTGAAGCGGCGCGGCTCGCGCTCGGGGACAAGGTCGAGGTGCGTTTTCACGCTTTTCCCAACCAGATCCATACCGGCCACATCAGCGCCTTGCTGCCCGAACTCAACCGCGAAGCACGCACCGTGCGCGTGCGCATCCACCTGCCCAACCCGGAAGGACGGCTGCGTCCGGGCATGTTTGCGCAAGTCCGGGTGGAAGAAGCGGGCGCGGACAAGGAAAGGCTGCTCGTGCCTGCCGATGCCATCATCGCTACAGGCAAACGCCAGGTCGTCATCATCGCCACCGAAAACGGGCGTTTCGTGCCCACCGAAGTCAAGGCGGGCATCGAGGCCGATAACCGCACGGAGATTCTTGAAGGCGTCAAAGAAGGTGAGCACATCGTCGTCTCCGGGCAATTCATGATTGATTCCGAAGCATCATTGCGCGGCGTGCTGGCACGCATGGCTTCGGATGTGCCCCCGGCGGACGTGTCTGAACCACGCTTATATACCGGCACGGGTACGGTGAAATCCGTGGCCGCAACCGAAATTGTCCTGGCGCACGGGGCGATTCCGGAGTTGGGGTGGCCCGCCATGACCATGGCTTTTGCGTTATCACCAGGCCAGGATGCGGTCAGGCCCGTTGCCGGGCAACGTGTGCGCTTTCACTTCCGTGAAAGCGACGCGGGCAGCGTGATTCAGCAACTGGAAATTTTGCCGGAATGAATGATGCCAAAGCGTTTCAGTAACGACCGCATCACATTACGGGTAATGCCGAGCAGGCGCGCGGCGCGAACCTGATTACCATTGCAAAAGGCGTATGCCTGCCGGGTGATGGTTTCTTCCACGTGTTCGTAGATTGAAGGATGACCGCTCTCGAATAATTCACGCAAGGCATCAGGCAGCAAATCAGCCGCCTCATCTTCATCGTCCGTAACCGGCTCGCCGATTTCATCGAGAAACAAGGTGCCGCGATGCGCGGCTTCGAACCAGCCTGCACGCGCGTCCTGGGCACCGATAAACGCACCGGCCTCGTGGCCGAACAACTCGGCTTCAATCGTAGGGACAGCCAGGGAGACGGCACAAATATTGAATTGTTATAACGAGCACGCCAGACGAATAATAATGTAATCCGTTATGTCATAAAATGTATAGTCATTTTTGTTGCATGCCCATCGCACAACAAACGCCATGTCAAAGCGTTTACTTTGTCCGGCTCCGGGTCTAGCCTACCCATCCCTACTGCCGGAGAACCCCATGTCACAGCCCCTGCTTGCCCTCAATGACGGTCACCAGATTCCCCAACTGGGTCTGGGCACCTGGCAAACCCCCGACACCGACGCCGCGCAGAGCGTATCCGCCGCGCTCAGCACCGGCTACCGCCTGATCGACACGGCGGCGGTATATGAAAACGAGCGTGGCGTCGGCCAGGGACTCATCGATTCCGGCCTTCCACGCGAACAGTATTTCGTCACGACCAAGCTGTGGAACAGCCGCCAGGGTCATGACGAGGCGATCAAGGCGTTCGACGAGAGCCTGAACCGGCTGCAGCTCGCCTATGTTGATCTCTACCTGATCCACTGGCCGGCCCCCGGACAGGATCGTTATGTTGACAGTTGGAAAGCGCTGATTCAGTTGCACAACGAAGGCCGCGCCCGTTCAATCGGGGTATCGAACTTCCAGATCCCGCACCTCGAACGCATCATCAAGGAGACGGGTGTCGTGCCCGCGGTCAACCAGATTGAACTCCACCCCGATTTCCAGCAGGAAGAACTTCAGGCCTTCCACGCCAAACATGGCATCCTCACCCAGTCGTGGAGCCCGCTGGGTCAGGGCGCCTTGCTGAAAAACGGGCTTGTGCGCAAAATCGCCGCCAAACATGGCAAAACAGCGGCCCAGACTGTCATCCGCTGGCATCTCGACGCCGGACTGCTCGTGATTCCCAAATCGGTTCATGCCGAGCGCATCCAGGAGAACTTTGCCGTGTTCGACTTCAAGCTCGATGCAGACGATTTGAAACAGCTCGCAGCACTCAACCAGCCCGCCAACCGCGTCGGCCCTCACCCGGATACGGCTGCATTCTGAACGCACGACAAACACAAGCCCGGCACGACGAAAAATACTGCCGTACCGGGCTTGTGCTGAAGTTCAGTCCCACGGCGCCAGATCGACGATCTTCACTACGTGCCCCTCGTCCTTTTTCACCAGCACGACCACTGACTGATTTTTCCGGCTGTTCAGGGGCAGCCAACCGTCCGCCTGCGGGTTCTGCGCAAGAATCGCCTGTACTTGCTCCGCCGGATTGAAGCTGTTGAGCTTGTCCAGCTCCCTTGCCTTGTCTTTGATCACTGCCGTGCACTCGCTCAAAGGGCGGTACATCCAGGGCATCTGGAAGATATCCACACCCGTAGCGGCCGCATCGAACGATTTGAACATCAAATCCTCGCGTTCTTTGGCATCGTCTGGCAATGGCACGCAGGCAAACTGCGGCCCGAACCACGACGCCTGGCGAAATTCAGGCAACACCTGATCAGGCTTCTCGGCGCTGAGCTCGCTTGCAAGCACGAGATCGAAATAACTGTCCGTGGTGAACACAACCCACGCTGGCCGCTCGATGGCGACGGTGTAAATGCCATAAGCAAACGCGGTGAGCTGTATCACGATGATGATCGACAGATCAAGCATGAACAGAACGCGCTTTTTCAGCGGGTTGGCAAGCACCAGCGTGAGGAAAGGGCCGAGGGTGACATCGACCCCCAGGATGATCAGGAAAATCTCCGTCACCCCTGCGGCAAGCTGCAAAGGTGAGGGGTACCAGACCAGAAAAACCAGCGCCATTGCCACCACGGCCAGCGTAGCCGATACCGCGACGTGAATGAGGAAGGAACGTAGACGAAAGGTAGAGATCAACATGACAGGAGAGCAGAGATAAGGTGTTGATGATGTGTTGGTTTGCCGTCAAAGGCGTTCAAACAGAGCCTGAATCTCGCCAGGCTCGCGGGTTCGGGTGAGCGCGAGCTGCAACAACACCCGTGCTTTTTGCGGATTGAGCGTGCCCGCCGCGATGAAACCGTAGCGCTCATCATCCACTTCAACATTGCGCACGACCGGCCCCGACAGTACGCGCGAAGCGCGCACCACCACCACGCCCGCACGGGCCGCCTCGGCCAGCGCCTCAAGGAGCTGGTGGTGCACATTGCCATTGCCCACTCCGGCAAGCACGATGCCCTGATATTCTGCCTCGACCAGCGCCTTCACCGGCACCGCCGAAGCATTGGCATGCGCATAGACAATCCCGACCGCAGGCAATGCTTCCAGCGTGGCAACGTCAAACAGTTCCAGCTCATGACCGGACTGCGGACGGAAGATCACCTGACCGTTATAGACATGCCCCAGTGGCCCGTAATTGGGCGCGGCAAAAGCCTGGGGCGACACCGTGGAAATTTTCACCAGGTCGCGGGCCTCGAACACATCACCATGCATCACCGCCATGATGCCGCCACGTGTACGGGTTTCCGGATTCACCGCCACCGCCACCGCATCCAGCAGATTGGCCGGGCCATCGGCGGAGATCTCGTTGGATGGGCGCATCGCCCCCACCAGGATGACGGGCTTGGCGCTGGCGACGGTCAGATCGAGGAAATAAGCCGTCTCCTCCAGCGTATCGGTGCCGTGGGTCACAACCAGGGCATCAACATCGTCGCGGGCAAGCACCTCGTTTACCCGGCGGGAAAGTTTCAGCCACCGGGCGTCGTCCATGTCCTGCGACCCGATGTTGGCGAACTGCTCGACACTGACCCGCGCCAGTTGGTTGATACCGGGGATCGCCTCGACCAGGGTCTCCACCCCAACCGCGCCCGCCCGATAGACAACCGGCTCTGCGCCGCTGCCCACGCCGGCAATCGTGCCCCCCGTAGCAAGCAGGTAAACCGCAGGCAAACCACTGTCCTCCGCCTCATCCGCCTCGTTCACAACATCATCATTCGCGCCCGGTAGCAGCGCAGTTGCAACGCTCTTCAGCCAGCTCAGCATACCCATGCCCGTATCCATCCTGGTTCATCTCCCCTGCGGGGAAAGATGCTTATGGTAACGCAGACGGTTGGCGCCGAAAGCAGTACCCCGAAAATCCTGCCAAAAGGTTCTAAGAATCTGAATATTTCTTTGATCGACACCTCAGCCAAACCGCTAGACTGCCACACCTCATCCTCTGGAGAACCCCCCGATGTCATTGACTGCCAGTTTCAAATCCTGCGCCGCTGCGCTGCTCCTCACCCTCGGCGTTGGCTCGACCCTCGCTGCCGAGTCACTCAAGGTGGGTTATCTGCCGGTCACTGGTCAGGCCAAGTTCTTTGTCGCCAAGGAATACGGCATTTTCGAGAAAGAAGGGCTGGATGTCGAGTTGATCGAGTTCCAGAACTCCGCCGACGGCCTCAACGCGCTGGTGTCAGGCAAGCTCGATATCGCCCCGTTCGGCACCACGGCGCCGCTCGTCTTCCTCAGCAAAGGCTCAAAAATCCGCATCATCGGCGGCATCATGGGCGGCGATGCCGCACTGATCGCCACCCCGGAAAAAGCGCCGGGCGTCTCGCGCATCGCCGACCTCAAGGGCAAAAAAGTCGCCACCGTGCGGCTGGCCTCGGGCGACGCCGTGTTGCGTGGCGCCTTGAAAGAAGCGGGACTCAATCCGAAAACCGATCTTGAACTGTTCGAACTCAAGAACCCGCCCGCCGTGATCGAAGCCGTCAAGTCCGGTCAGGTCGATGCCGGAGTGGTCTGGGGGCCGCATGACCTGCGCGCCGAAGACCAAGGGCTGAAAGTCGTCATCCGCTCCACCGACCTGCAACCGGGCCACCCGTGCTGCCGCATCCTGGCGATGGATACCACGATCGAAAAAAATCCCGCGACACTGGAAAAATTCGTCCGTGCCATCCTCCTGGCGCAAAAATATGGCGTCGAACACAAGAAGGAAACTGTCGCCGCGATCGCCAAGTATGTGAAGCTCGATCCTGCCCTGCTGGAAAAAGCCTACACCTCACCCTATCTCGATCAATCGTCCGATCCCAACACCAAGGGTGTGACCGACTTTGCCAACATCATGGTGGAAAGCGAATTCATCACCGCGGTACCGGATCTGAAAACGGGCATTTACACCGAGATTTATCAGCGCGCCCTCAACCAGCTCGCCAAGGAAAACCCGGACGATCCGTTCTGGAAAACCCTGCAGGAAGAATTCAAAAAGAATAACAGCTAACGCCGCAAGCCGTCCTGCTTAACCTCAAGCCCGTGCCCGACAGTCGTCTTACGCTGTCGGGCGCGAGCTTTTCTTCTGACAAGGATCTCACATGACCCACACTTCCGACCGCAAATACTGGGACGAAAAACTGGAAACCCAATCCCGCGCCGACTGGGACGCCTTAAAGCTCGCACTCTTGCAAAAACACTTGCAACACGCCTACGCTAATTCCCCCTATTACCGGCAAAGTTTCGATGCGGCCGGCGTGCATCCTGCGCAGATCAAAACGCTCGCGGACATTCGCCGCTTTCCTCTCATCAATAAAAAAACCCTGCGCGAACGCCAGATCGCGGTTCCCCCGTTCGGTGACATCGTTGCTGTGCCCGAGCGCGACATCGTTTATATTTCGGCATCTTCCGGCTCCACCGGCGTGCCCACCGCCTCGCCCTTTACTGCCCGGGATTTCGATGACTGGATGGATTACGAGGCCCGCCAATTCTGGTCATCCGGCCTGCGCCCGGAAGATCGTTACTGCCATTCGCTCAATTTCACCCTGTTCATCGGCGGGCCGTGTGTGATCGGCGCGCAAAAACTCGGCGCGCTCTGTATCCACGCCGGAACCGTGCCCTCGGAGCGTCTGCTCAATATCCTGCGTCAATTCCAGGCCACTGCGATCTGGACCACCCCTTCTTATGCCTGGTATTTGGGTGAAACCGCCAGCAAAGAAGGCATTGACCTGAAAAAAGATCTCAACGTCAAACGCATCTTTGTCGCCGGCGAACCCGGTGGCTCCATTCCCGAAACCCGCCAGCGCATTGAAACTTTGTGGGGCGCATCAGTCTACGACTATTACGGCCTCTCGGACATTTTCGGCTCCTGCGCCGGGATGTGCGAAGAAAAACACGGCCTGCACTGGGCGGAAGACCATATCCTGGTCGAAGTCCTGGACCCGGAAACCAGCGAGCCCGTGCGCGAAGGCGAGCGCGGCGAGATGGTGCTCACCACCCTGAAAAAATCCGCCCGCCCGCTCGTGCGCTTCCGTACCGGCGACATCGTCAGTTTCACCTCCGAGCCCTGCGCCTGCGGTCGTACCTCGCAACGCATGCTGGGCACCCATGGTCGCCTTGACGACATGCTGATCATCAAAGGTGTCAACATCTTCCCCAGCGACGTTGAAGCCATCGCCCGCAAAGATCACGACTTCACCGGCGAATATCGTCTGGTGGTCGAGCGCGGCGACAACCACCTCGATGAACTCATCATCGAGGTCGAGCGCGCCTCGAGCAGTCCGGAGCACGACGCCGATCTCGCCCATCGCTTCGCCGGACACCTGAAATCCATCGTCGGCATCAGCGCAACCATCGTCATCCTGCCCCCCGACACCCTGCCGCGCGCCACCCACAAAGCCAAGCGCATCGAGGACAAACGCCAGCACGTCTGGAGTTGAATCAACGGGAGCGCAGACGGGCCTCTCGTCTGCGCTCCCGGCAACTTTCTACGCAGCAATAAACGTATCGCTGTAAAAAAAACAGCGGAATTACTGCCCTCCTGGCGTGAAAACGCTCAATCCTTCAAGCGCCAGCGGGCTTCAAATCCGGCGTCGACCGGACGGGCTTCCGTGGCGTTGCGCACCAGTGCCAGACATTCAACGCCGCCGCAGCGGTAGTGGCCGTCCGGGTAAAGCGTGAGCCAGCCATCAAGATAGGGGAAGATACGGTAAAGTTCCTCACCTGTATTCATATCCCACAGATAAACGGTGCCAAATGAGGTCGCCGTCAAGATTCGACGTCCGTCCGGCGCAACAGAAATAAACTCAAAACTCTCCCTGGAGCCGTTTAAGCATCGGATTTTCTCGCCGGTCGTACTACGCCACACACATGCAAACGGATTGAATTCTCCAGATATATTGTGATTATGACCGTGACGCACAACATGCCAGCCTTTTTTATAGTGTGCCACGCCTGCAAGCATATACAAACCGTCCGGTGAAAATGCAACGGATTTAATGCTTTGGGGCCGCTGAGGATTATCCTCTTCATGCCATGTAGTTTGCAAGATTACTTTTCCGCTCAGAATATCAATGATCGCAATGATGTTATCTGAAAAACCAGCCAGCACTTGTTTCCCGTCAGGCGAAAAAGACAGGGCTTCGATTTTTCCCGGTATTTTCAGCATGTGAAGCACCTGACCGTTTTCTGCATCATGAACACGTATTTCCGGATTATAGCCAATGATACAAGCCGTTAATATACGCTGAGCATCCGCCGAAAAAGCAAGTACTCCAACCGGTCGCGTATACCCATCCAGTCTCAAAATTTCCTTGCCAGTCGCCGTTTCCCATACACGGACTGCACGTGGATGTTCGGTAGCCTCATTCTGGAAACAGATAATATGCGTAAACCGTCAGGAGAAAAAGCTGCCGCATAAACGAATGAGGCGTACCCGCCCAATTTCATGACTTCTTTGCCCGTTTCAATATTTATGAGATATGTCCTTTCATTCTCTGAACTTACCAGTATGCTCTGACTATCTGGCGAGAAGGAAAGCGCACGTGCATACGATGTACATTTTTCGTGTTGCGGAAATTCTTTCCCGGTTTTTGCGTCAAATATAGTAACAATTTTTCGAAAAGAAAAATTTTCCAGAGAAGAAAACAAAATACGCGAACCATCTGGCGAAAAAACTACAGCGTTGACAGAACTCCTGTGCCTTGATGGAAGGCTTAACGTCCAGCCATTTTCAGAGGGAAAGCAACTTGTCATTGTGGAATCTCCAAACTTGTCATCATGATGATCAATCGTCTCCAGCGCTTGAAAACAGCGCCAGCAAGGTGGCACGCAGCCAGGAAATGCCGGCATCGGAGCCGAAACGGTTGTGCGAATACACTTTGACCGAAATCTGCGGCATGTCGATATCGGTCGGCAAGGGTAACAAGCAGTGGGTCTGAGCGCTGGACAGCTCCGTGATGCGGCGTGGCAGGATGACGGCGAGGTCGGTGTTGGCGATGATTTGCGGCACTACGGTGAAATGCGCCAGACGCAACATGATGTTGCACTCAACGCCCGCCCGCTGGAGCGCTTCGTTGGCCAGGCCGTGCTGGGTCATCGGGGTGTCGACATGTACATAGCTGAGCTGGTTCAAGTCATCCACGCTCAATTTCCGTCCCGCGAGCGGGTGCTCACTTCTCACCATGCACACGAACTCGTCTTCCATCAGCGCACTGCTGTCGCACCATTGCTCGTCCAGTTGCGCGAGATAGCCCAGGGCAAGATCCACATCGCCGTTACGCATGGCAATGATCAGGCGTTCGATGGGCATCTGCTTGATCTCGAAGCGGATGCCGGGCGCGCTTCCCGCCAGACGCTTGAGCAGCGCGGGGAGCACGTATTGCTCGGCCATGTCGGACATCACTACCCGAAAAGTGCGGCGGGTCACGGCGGGGTCGAAGCGGAGTTGTTTTTGCAGCGCGCCGTTGATGATCCTGAGCGCCTCATCAATAGGGGCATGCAAGCGGGCAGCGGTATCCGTGGGCACCATCTCATTGGCATTACGCACAAAGAGCGGATCATCAAAAATTTCCCGCAGCTTGCGTAGCGCATGGCTGACAGCGGGCTGCGTGATCTTGAGCCGGTCGCTGGCCGCAGTCAGGCTGCGCAACTCCCAGATGGCCTGGAAAGTTTTCAGCAGGTTCAGGTCGATGGTGGCCAGACTCACGTGTTCCATGTCTCACGGGGGTAGCATGCAAGGCGGATAATGGTACCTCAGACATCAGCGATCAGACAGCAAACTTGAGTGACTGGCGCGTTTCCCGTGCCCGGCACGGCCAGGTGCACGGTTTTGTGATGCTGCACCATGCTGGCGCACTGGTTTGGGGCATACAGGCAAAAGCCCGACCTTGTGCGCAATATGCTCATAAATAATTGATTAACAAAGTATATTTATAATAATAAATGATATTAATACACTGTATACAGGCATGGCACAGTGCTTGCTCTATGTCCCACATAACAATATTTTCCGGATAAACCATGCCAACCCCAATGGCTCCCGACGCTGCCCCGGCGTCATCCTGCAAGTGCCCGGACGCTATCGTCCTGCCGCTCGATCTCGGCAGCGAGGGCGGATTGTCAGTGATGGTGAAAGACACCATTGATGTCGCCGGCACGCCGACCCGCGCCGGAAGCCGCGCCCTGGCGGATGCGCCACCCGCCTCCCGCCACGCCGTTGTCGTCGACCATCTGCTGGTGGCCGGTTGTCGGCTGCGGGGTAAAACCCACATGCACGAGCTGGCCTATGGCCCGACGGGCATCAATCACTATACCGGCACACCGACCAACCCGCTTTATCCTGATCGCATTCCCGGTGGTTCGTCTTCCGGCTCGGCGGCAGCCGTGGCGGCGGGGCTGTGTGACTTCGCGCTGGGCGCGGATACCGGTGGCTCCATCCGCATCCCGGCGGCGTGTTGCGGGGTGTTCGGGTTCAAGCCGACATTTGGCCGCGTCAGCCGCGAAGGGGTGATGCCCGCAATCAGTTCGCTCGATTGCGTCGGGCCGTTTGCCCGCGACCTGCCCACCCTCATCGCCGCGATGCGCGCCATTGACCCCGGCTTTGCCGCGTTGCCGCAAGTCGATGAATTCGTAATCGGCGTCGTGCCGGTGGCCGCCGACGCGGTGATTCATGCCACGCTCGACGCCGCGCTGAAGGAGAGCGGACTCCCGCTGGCGGAAGTCGAGCTGCCCGGCATGGGCGCAGCTTACGACGCAGGCATGGACATCATTGGCCGTGAAACCTGGAATGCCTGTGGACATCTACTCGCTACCGGCAAGGTCGGTGACGATGTGGCCGCCCGCCTGCGCGCCGCAGGCAAGATCACCGACGCACAGATCGAGGCTGCCGAAAATGTCCGCGCTGCCTTCATTGCCGAGGTCGATGCCGCGCTGCAACGCTTCCCCGTGCTGGCGCTGCCCGGTATGCCCTTCGTTCCGCCCCGCGTGGCGGATGCGGCCGATACCCGCGCACTGCTGGGCATTACCGCAACCGTGCGCCCTTTCAACCTCTCCGGACACCCGGCGCTGGTCATCCCCTTCAACTGCCCTGACGGTCTGCCCGCCAGCTTGCAACTGGTCGCCGCCCGCGGCGCGGACGAGTTTCTCCTTGCCGCCGCAACCGGATTTCTGCGTCGGCTGACGCTCAAGCGCCTCACTCCACCCTGAGGCCACCCTGAGCCACACCGCCTGCCTGGCGGCCCCCTTTAACTCACCACTGCCTGTTTGCAAGGCTTCCCGCGCGGGAAGCCAGGGCCGGTGTTGCCTCCGATCTAAAAACAGCCTCCCCCTTTCTGACCGAGGAGATTCACGATGACAAGTAATACGATCACATCCATTGCGGACAGCGCCGAATTCAAGGCGCTGAACGCAGAGATCCGCAAACGTGCGCGCAGCGGGGAATTCGACCGCCAGCGCCACATCTCCCAGGACATCATCGACCGCTTCGTGAAGCTGGGCGTTTATCGCTACCTCGTGCCCCGGCAGTTTGGCGGCGACGGAGGCGGCCCGGCGGAATTCTGTCGCATGGTGGAGACCATTGCCTATCACGACGGCTCCGCTGGCTGGGTTGCCAGTTTCGGCATGAGCCCGATGTATCTTGCCGCCTTGCCGGTCGAGACAATCAAGCAGGCTTACGCCAATGGCCCCGACATCGTGTTTGCGGGCGGCATTTTCCCGCCGCAACCGGCAGAAGTCGTGGACGGCGGCTACAAACTGAACGGGCGCTGGAAATTTTCCAGCGGCTGTATGGGGGCCAATGTCATCGGCGTGGGCATCATTCCGCAGACGGGTGAAAAAACTTCCCTGCCGCGCATGGCGGTGCTGCCGAAAAGCCAGATCACTGAAATCGACGAGAACTGGGATACGGTCGGCTATCTCGCCACCGGCAGTCACGACCTCATCATCAAGGACGTGGTGGTCGCGCCGGAATGGACCTTCATCCGCGGCGGTGCGCCCAACCTCGACGAGCCATTCTTCAAGTTCTACCCCTCGCTCTCCTTTGCCGCCCAGGTGCTCTCCATCGTCGGCGCGGGCGTGGCGCGGGCGGCGCTGGATGAGCTGTACGAGCTCGTCGGCGGCTATGTCGCCGTCACCGGCGCGCCGACCATTGGCGAGCGCCCCCTGACCCTGGCGGAGATCGCCAAGGCCGAAGCCAAGCTGCACTCGGCCCGCGCCTTCTTCTATGAGGCCATCGAAGACGCCATGCAGGACGTCAGCGCCGGCAAGCCGGTCGATGTGAAGAAGGTCAATCTGCTGCGCTTGTCTTCCACCAACATCACCCGCGTCGCCGCGGACGTGGCGCGCACCGCGCAAATGCTCACCGGCATGACAGGTGTCTATCACGCCAGCCCGCTCGTGCGCCTGGTCAACGACACCCTGGTCGGCACCCAGCACGCCTTCATGGGAGATGTCACCTACCAGAACGCGGGCAGCATTTTCGTCGGCAAAGCCCCCCTGCCGGGTTATCTGTAAGGAGATCATGTCATGAGCGACAAAAAACCCTTGCGCGTCCTCCTCTGCCTGGGCAACAACCAGAACTTCTTCAACGCCCCGCGCGAAGAACAACTGGAGGTGTGGCACGCCTTCTCCAGCATGTGGAACGCCATCCACGACCTGCCCGGGGTCAAGGTGCTGGGCAACCTCGACGATGACCAAAGCATGGTCGGCCCCTCCTACGGTTATCCGTGGACAACCTACCTGCTGGCCGATTTCCCCGATCTCGACACGGTACATGCCGCCTGCAATCTGGTGCGCACCACCCCGGTCGACCAGGACGGCGTCTACAAGCTGTGGCGCTATTTCAAGATTGAGGCGCGTATCGGGCGCGAACTCATCATTCAACGGGCCTGAGACTCATCCGCCATGCCGACCGTCGAAGAACGCCTGCTGCGCCTTGAAACCGGGCACGCCGTGCGCGCCTGCATGCACCGCTACATGGCGCTGTGCGACGCCCTCGATCTGCACACCCCCATTGATGAACTCGCGGCGCTGTTCTGTCGCGACGCTCTATGGACGGGCAAAGGGGCACGTTATGCCAAAAGCTTTGGCGCGTATCGAGGCCGCGAGGCGATCAAGGCCATGCTGGCGAGCTACATGAAGGAGCCCGCGCACTTTGCCATGAACGCGCATTTCCTGACCTCCGAACTGATCACGGTGGCGGAAGACCTGGGCAGCGCAACGGGTTCCTGGCTCATGTTGCAGACCTCGACCTTCCAGCGCGGCGGCGCGCATCTCAACGCGGCACGTCTCACGGTCGAATTCCGCCCGGAAGAAGGTCGCTGGCGCATGGCGCGTTTTGAGACGGAAAACATTTTCAGCCGCCCGGTGGATACCTGGCAGGACGCTGCCCTCCTGCCCGTCCCCGAACAATAAATTTTTGCCAACCCCCACGGAGTCACATCCATGACCACAAACCTGAAAGCCGCCGACCTGGTACAGGCCGATCGCGTTCATACCTCGCTCTACACTAGCGCCGAGATCTTCGACGAAGAGATGAGCAAAATCTTCGAGAGCACCTGGGTCTGGGTCGCACACGAAAGCGAAGTGCCGGAAGCCGGCAGCTACAAGAACACCTTCGTCGGCAAACAGCCGGTGATCGTGGTGCGCGACCGCAAAGGCGAAATCCGCGTCCTCTTGAACCGCTGCCGCCACCGCTGCGCCACCGTATGCGAAGGCAAGAAAGGCAAAACCCAGAGCTTCGTCTGTCCTTACCACGGCTGGGCCTTCGGCCTGGATGGCGCTTTGCGTAACGTCCCCTACGAGGGCAGCTACGGCTCGGAAGGTCTCGACAAGAAGCTCTTCCCCCTGCCCGGCCTGCGGGTGGAATCCTATCAGGGCATGGTTTTCGCCACCTTCAAGGAAGACATCGAACCCTTGGTCGACTACCTCGGCCCGGCCAAAAAGTGGATGGATCTGTTCATGAAGCAAGGCGCGGGCTACGGCATCGAGGTGCCGGGCGAGCAACGCTTCCGCTTCCCCGGCAACTGGAAGATCCAGCTCGAAAACACCACCGACGCCTACCACTTCCCGCTGGTGCACAAGTCCTTCCTCACCACGCTCGACCCGCAGGCGCTCGACACCTTCAGCTTCATGGAAGGCGACGGCTTTGTCGAAGACCTGGGCAACGGCCACAGCGTCATGGTGATGATCCCCGAGCTGGTCGACCTCGAAGCCCATCTGGATCAACCCATCCCCGAACGCTTTGCCGAACTGGCGGCGGAGCTGGCGAAGCAAGGGCTCGACGACCTCAAGGTGCGCAAGATCGTGCGCGCCGTGGGCGGCACCGGCTTCAACCTCAACATCTTCCCCAACATCGCCTGCTCGATGGCCTTCTTCCGTGTGCTGCGGCCGATTTCGGTGGAAGAAACCGAAATTCACCACTCCGTCATCAACATGAAAGACGGCCCGGAAATCGCCAATCAATACCGTCTGCGCCTGCACGAATATTTTCAGGGCCCGCTCGGCTTCGGCACCCCGGACGACGGCGAAGCCTGGTGCCGCGTTCAGGCCGGTGTGCACGCCTGCGGACGTGAGGAAAAAGACAAATGGATCATGGTCAACCGTGGTCTGCCCATTGAAAAACAAGGCGCCGATGGCCCGCGCAGTGACGTGACCGGCGAAACCGGCATGCGTGCCGCCTATCAGCAATGGAAAAAACTGATGTCCGCTTGAAGTCCGCCTGAGCCGCGACATTCAGCCAAATATCCAACAACATGGAGAACCCATAATGAGTTTGCAGACCCTGCATGAAGTCACCGCTTTCCTCTGGCAGGAGGCCGATCTGCTCGACCACAAGGAGCACGACGCCTGGATCGCGCTGTGGGAAGAAAGTGGGCGCTACATCGTGCCGATAGACCCGGAATCGACCGACTACGCCAACACCCTCAACTATTCCAACGACGACCACGCCATGCGCAAGATGCGAGCGCACCGGCTGCGCTCGGGCGAAGCGGTGTCCACCACGCCCGCGCCGCGCACGGCGCGCAGCACCTCGCGCATCGTCATCCTCAAGGAAGACGGCGACACCATCGTGGTGAGGGCGGCGCAAAACCTGCGCGAGTTCCACAAAGATCGTTTCCGCCACTACACCTCCAACATCGAGTACACGCTCAAACGTGCGGGCGGCTCCTTCAAGATCGCGCAGAAGGTCATCCGCCTCCTCAACTCGGACGATGCCATCGCCAGCATCGGCTACATCCTGTAAGGGAGGCGCTGGCATGACCCCGATCACACCTCATGTTGCACTGGTTACGGGCGCGGCCCAGGGCGTGGGTCATGCCATCGCAAGCCGGCTGCTGGCAGCCGGTTTTGCGGTGGCAATCTCCGACCTGACGCTGGCAGGCGCACAAGCCGCCGCGCACAAGCTCGACCCCACGGGCGAAAAAACCCTGGCGCTGAAGCTCGACGTCACCCAAACGGTCGACTTCGAGGCCGCGCTCGCCGCCATCCTCAAGCGCTTCAAGGCGCTGCAAGTGGTGGTCAATAACGCCGCCGTCACCAAAACCACGCCGGTGCTGGAGATCAGCGCAGAAGAGTTCTCTCAGGTGGTGAGCACCAACCTCACCAGCGTGTTCGTGAGCTGTCAGGTGCTGGGCAAGTATCTGGCCGACAGCGGTTATGGCCGCATCATCAACCTCGCCTCGCTCGCCGGACAGAACGGCGGCACCGCCACCGGCGCGCACTACGCCGCATCCAAAGGCGGCATCGTCACCCTGACCAAGATTTTCGCCAGGGAATTCGGCGCCCAGGGCGTCACCGTCAACGCCATCGCCCCCGGCCCGATCGACTCGCCCATGGTGCGCTCGGTTGCGGCGGACAAGATGGAAAAGATCATCGCCAACATTCCCGTCCGCCGCGTGGGCAGCGCCGATTTTCTCGGCGACCTGATCGTGCTGCTGGCGAGCGAAGACGCCTATTTCGCCACCGGCGCCACCTGGGACGTCAACGGCGGGCTGTTCATGCGCTGACCCATCCCGCCACAACAACAGGACAACACAAAAATGAGCGAAGAACTGATCAAGGCAGTCATCAAAAAGCGTGCGCTCGAGGGCGGCTGCGTGGCGCTGCTGGAACTCGCCCGTGCCGACGGCGCGCCCCTGCCGCCGTTCGACGCCGGCGCGCACGTCGATCTCCACATCACGCCGGACATCACCCGCCAATACTCGCTCTGCGGCGATCCGGCGCAGCACGCCAGCTATCACCTCGGCATCCTCAACGACCCCAAATCACGCGGCGGCTCGGCAGCGGTTTTCGACAGCTTCCACGAAGGCCGTGAAGTCGTCATCAGCGCGCCGCGCAATCTCTTCCCGCTCGACCCTGACGCGCACCAAACCCTGCTGATCGGTGGCGGCATCGGCGTCACCCCGATGATTGCCATGGCCTATGCCCTGCACGCCCAGGGCAAGGATTTCGCGCTGCACTACTGCGGCCATGCCCGCGCCACCAGCGCCTTCATCCCGGAACTCCAGGCCGCGCCCTTCGCCGCGCGCGTGCACATGCACTTCTCCGACGAAGCGCGCATCGACCTGCCCGCCACGCTCGGTCAGGGCCACAGCGGACTGCATGTCTACACCTGCGGCCCGGTCGGCTTCATGGACAAGGTGATCGAGACCGCAAAGCAGCAGGGCTACGCCGACGCCAACATCCACAAGGAATACTTTCAGGCCGAAGTCGACAACTCGGGTGCGAGCTTTGAAATCGTCACCGCCAAAAGCGGCAAAACGCTGGAAGTCAAAGCGGGTGAGAGCATCCTCAATGTGCTCGGCGCGGCCGGCATTGCGATGAAGAAATCCTGTGAGCAGGGCGTGTGCGGCGCCTGCATGGTCGATGTGCTCGAAGGCGAACCGGAGCACCGCGACAAATACCTCACCGATGACGAGAAGGCTGACAACACCCTGATTGTCACCTGTTGCTCGCGGGCGAAATCGAAACGGCTGGTGCTGGATATCTAGGGAGAAATGGAAATGGATACCAGCGAATTCCGCGATGCCATGTCGCGCCTCGGCGCTGCGGTCTCGGTGATCAGCACCGACGGCTCCGCCGGACGTTTCGGCTTCACCGCCACCGCCGTCACCAGCGTCACCGACACCCCGCCGACTTTGCTCGTCTGCATGAATCGCGCGTCATACGCCAATCCGCATTTCAAGCAAAACGGCGTTTTATGCGTGAATGTGCTGGCGGGCGATCAAGGAGAAATCGCCGCCGTTTTTGCCAACAGCAAGATCAGCTCCGACGAGCGCTTTGCCCGCACCACCTGGGAAACCCTCAAAAGCGGCGCGCCGGTCATGCAAGAGGCGCTGGTCAATTTCGATTGCCGGATCGCGGCCGTGCATGAAGTCGGCACCCACAGCCTCTTTCTTTGTGAAATTGACGCGATCAAACAAGGCCAGCAAGGCAGCGGCCTGGCCTACTTCAACCGCGCTTATCACGCCCTGCACGACGGCACAAAAATCTGACCACTGAAGAGCTACCCCATGCCCAACATCGAAACCTTCCTCCCCCATGGCTATGACGACCAGAAAAAGGTCGCGCTCATCAACGGCCTGACCCGCGCCACCGTGGAATCCGTGGGGGCGCCGCTCTCCTCTGTCCGCGTCTGGATCAGCGAAGTCGGGGCGCGTGACTTTGGCCTGGGCGGCGAGATTTGCACCCGGGCGGAGGCCGGAATCATCGTCCAGGCTTTCCTGATTGCCGGACGCAGCGACGCCCAGAAAGCTACGCTCATCCGCGCCATGACCGATGCCGCCGTGACCACCCTGTCGATCAGCCGCGACAATGTTCGCGTCATTATCCGCGACATCTTCAACGGCGATTTCGGCATCGGCGGCGATACCGCAGCGGTACTCGGCCGCGGCATCGGACGGCCATCGGACAACAACAAAGCCTGAGCAGACATTCCCCTTCCCCACAGAGCAAGGATTCACCATGACACAAGAATTCGACTACATCATCGCCGGAGCCGGTTCTGCCGGTTGCGTGCTGGCCGC
Organism: Betaproteobacteria bacterium; assembly: GCA_025997045.1. GTDB lineage: Bacteria > Pseudomonadota > Gammaproteobacteria > Burkholderiales > Rhodocyclaceae > WRNU01. Next base: position 8,881 of record BNUB01000032.1, on the reverse strand, counting down.
CCGTCTGATCAAGGCGAAGGCAGGCAAAGTGCTGTTGCTGGAAGCCGGTGGCAAGGACAGCAGTCCGTTTCACAAAATGCCCGCGACCGTGGTCAAGGTGTTCCAGCAAAAGTCCTGGCCTTACATGACCACGCCGCAAAAGCATTGCGACAACCGCGAAATGATCGTCGCGCAAGGCAAGGTGCTGGGCGGCGGCAGTTCGGTCAACGGCATGATCTACATTCGCGGTCAACGCCACGACTACGATGCCTGGGCGCAAGACTGGGGTTGCCCCGGCTGGGCGTTCAAGGATGTGCTGCCCTTTTTCAAGCGTGCCGAAGCCAACGCCAGCCTGGGCGGCGAATATCACAATTTCAATGGTCCCCTGCCCGTCAGCGAAAACCATTTCCGCCACCCGCTGACCCAGGCGCTGATTCGCGCCAGTCAGGATATGGGACTACCCTATGTGAATGACTTTAATGGCTGGGATCAGCAGGGCGTCGGCTTTTATCAGGCCACGATTCAAAACGGCGCACGCGCCAGCACCGCCCAGGCCTACCTGAAATCCGTGCAGGACAATCCTGATCTGAGCATCGTCACCGATGCGCTGGTGCACAAGGTCGTGGTCAAAAATGGCATTGCTACAGGCGTGGAGTACAGCACCGGTGACGCAGGCAAAGGCCAGACCCGCAGCGCTCGCGCCAGAAAGGAAGTGATTGTCAGTGCCGGCACCATCGGCAGCCCGAAAATCCTGCTGCTCTCCGGCATCGGCCCGCGTGCGCATCTGGAAGAGCTGGGGATCCCCGTCGTGGCGGATCTGCCCGTCGGGCAGAATTTCCACGATCACCTGCACATGTCGGTCAACGCCACCATCAACACGGAAAACAGTTTCTTTGGCGAAGACAAAGGGCTGAAGGCGGTCAAGCATCTCCTGCAATGGCTGACGACACGCAGCGGCCTGATGACCTCGAATGTGCTGGAAGGTGGCGCGTTTATCGACAGCACAGGCTCGGGGCGTCCCGACGTGCAATTCCATTTTCTGCCCCTGCTGGACAACTTCGACAACACGCCGGGAGAAAAGGCGGCGGCGGGCGCGCATGGCCTGACGGTCAAGGTGGGACATGTACAACCCAAGGCACGCGGTGAAATCCGTTTGAAAAGCAAAGACCCGCACGCAGATATCGTCATCGACCCCAACTATCTGGGCGACCCGGAGGATGTGGCAGGGCAGACCCGCGCCGTGCAACTGGGGCTGAAAGTGCTGCAACAGCCGTCCCTGAAAGGCTTGATCAAGGAAATCATCGAACCGGCAGGCGTGCATTGGGAAGACACCGCCGCCATCGAAAAGTGGATGCGGAAGAACATCAAGACCGTCTACCACCCCGCTGGCACCTGCCGCATCGGCCAGGACGCCGCCACTTCCGTGACCGACACCCAATTGCGTGTGCATGGCATCAAGAGCCTGCGTGTGGTGGATTGCTCGATCTGCCCGCAGGTGCCCAGCGGTAACACCAATGCGCCCTCGATCATGATCGGCGAGCGCGGCGCGGCCTTCATTCTCGGCCACTGACCAGTGAGGACTTGTGACATGAGTGAAAACAAAATTCTGCCTGCCGTCAGTGTTTTTCTGGGCAAAGGGTATTCGCACTTTATTGATGGCGCTTATCTGCCTGGAGCATCAGGACAAACCATCGACGTCATCAACCCGGATAACGGCGCAACACTCGCCACGGTGCAGGAAGCCAGCGCCGCCGAGATTACCCAGGCCGTTGCCAGCGCCCGACGTGCTTTCAAAGGCACATGGGCGGCGGTATCCCCGGCGCAGCGTGCGCTGCTCATCAACCGTTTTGCCGACCTGATCGAGACCCACGGTGAGGAGTTGGCGCAACTGGAAAGTCTTTGTTCCGGCAAATCCATCCAGCTCGAACGGATGCTGGAAATCGGTTTTTCCGCCACCAGCCTGCGCCATTACGCGGGCAGTGCGACCCGGCTCAACGGCGAAACCATCACCCCGTCCTTCCCTTCAATGATGGGAGAGCAATACACCGCCTTCACCCGCCGCGAGCCGGTCGGTGTCGTGGCGGGCATCGTGCCGTGGAATTTCGCCATCATGATCGGCCTGTGGAAGATCGGTGCGGCGCTGGCAACCGGTTGCACCATTGTGCTCAAACCCAGCCCCTTCACCCCGCTCTCCCTGCTGCGCGTCGCCGAGCTGGCAATTGAGGCCGGCATCCCGGCAGGTGTGGTGAATGTGCTCAATGGCGGCGGGCAACTCGGACAGACCCTCATCAATGATCCCGACATCGCCAAGGTTTCCTTTACCGGCTCGGTGCCGACCGGCATTGAAGTCGGCAAGGCGGCGATGGCGGCCAACCTCACCCGCGTCAGCCTTGAACTGGGGGGCAAGAATGCAGCGGCGCTGCTCGCGGATGTGGATATCGACGCCGCAGTGGGCGGCATCATCCAGACCTCTTATGTGCATCAGGGGCAGGTCTGTGCCGCGCCGGAACGGCTGTATGTCCACCGCAGTATCGTCGAGCCATTTACCCGAAAACTCGCCGCCGCCCTGCAACAGTTGAAAATCGGCTCGCCGCTGGATGAAACGGCACAGTTCGGGCCGCTCTCCAACGCGGCGCATCTGGACAAGGTGATGGGCTACTTCAAGCATGCCGCCGAACACAACACGGTGATCTGCGGCGGCAAGCGCATCGAACGGCCGGGCTATTACGTCGAGCCGACCGTGGTACTGGCAAACGGCGCGCAAGACCCGCTGCTGCGTGAAGAAATTTTCGGCCCCATCCTCACCGTTGTGCCTTTCGATACCGACGACGAGCTCGTCACCTGTATGAACGACACCCCCTACGGCCTGACCGCCAGCGTGTGGACGAACGATCTCTCCCGCGCCCTGCGCCTGATTCCGCAAATTGAAGCGGGCACGGTGTATCTCAACATGCACACCTTTCTCGACCCTGCCGTGCCTTTTGGCGGCGTAAAAGCCTCCGGCATCGGGCGGGAATTCGGCAGTGCCTTTATCGACGATTACACCGAGTTGAAATCGGTGATCGTGCGGTATTGAAACCAAATTCTGATCCATCACCCATCGAGGAACGAACATGTTAAAAACTCTCCCCACGCTCGCGCTCTGTTCCATCACCGCGCTCTCCCTGCTCAGCACCAGCGCCAGCGCCCAGATCAAGGTCGGCGTTGTCGCCTCCTCCACCGGGCCGGTCGCATCGGTCGGCATTCCGCAGAAAAACACCGCCGCGCTCCTGCCCACCACCGTTGCCGGCCTCAGCGTCGAGTACATCACCCTTGACGATGCCAGCGACCCGACGGCGTCGGTCACTGCGGTCAAGAAGCTGATCTCGGAACAGAAAATCGACGCCCTGATCGGGCCATCCGGTTCGCCCAACGCGATGGGCGTCATCCAGTTTGCCGCCGAAGCGGGCGTGCCCATGCTCGCGCCGGTCGGCACCGCCTCAGTCGTACTGCCCATGACCGAGCAGAAAAAATGGGTGTTCAAGACCACCCAGAATGACGAAATCATTGCCGATGCGCTCATCGCCCACATGGTGAAAAACGGTGTCAAGACCCTGGCCTTCATCGGCACCGCCGACCCCTACGGCGAGAACTGGAGCAAGGTGGTCGAGGCACTGGCCCTGAAGCACGGCATCAAGGTCGTCGCCAACGAGAAATATCAGCGCTCCGACACCTCGGTGACGGGTCAGACCCTGAAAATCATCGGCGCCAAACCCGACGCCGTGTTGATCGCCGCGCCCGGCGGCCCCTCGGTGCTGCCGCAGGCGGCGCTGGTCGACAAGGGCTACAAGGGCCGCTTCTACCAGACTCACGGCGCCGCGCTACAGGATTTCCTCAAGCTCGGCGGCAAGAAGGTGGAAGGCACGATCCTCGCCGCCAGCCTGATGCTGGTGCTGGATCAGGTGGCCGACAGTCACCCGTCGAAAAAAGTCGCCGCAGATTATGTCGCCGCCTATGAGCAGAAATACGGGCAGAAACCGGCGACTTTCGGCGCCAATGTTTATGACGCCGGTTTGTTGCTCGCCGCCGCCATTCCCGTAGCGGCGGGGAAGGCGAAGCCGGGCACGGCGGAATTCCGCGCTGCCCTGCGTGATGCGCTGGAGAGCACCAAAGAGCTGGTCGCCACCCAGGGCGTCTACAACATGACGCCTGCCGATCATTGCGGGTTTGATGAACGGGGGCGCGAGCTGATTACGGTGAAGAACGGGCAATGGACTTTGCTCCCGTAAGCCACCCTCTCCCGCACGCGGGAGAGGGGAAACCCCACCAAGGAGTTTGTTATGAGTTTTCCCGAACCTGTACGTCTGCCCACCTGTTCCGATGAAGAGTGGAATTTGCGCTGCCAGTTGGCCGAGTGCTACCACCTCATTGATTACATGGGGTGGACGGAGACCATTTTTAACCACATTTCCGCCCGCCTGCCCGGCCCGGCGCAGCATTATCTGGTCAACCCCATGGGGCTCAATTACAGCGAAGTGACGCCCGCCAATCTGCTCAAGGTGGATTTGTGCGGCAACAAGCTGGAAGCGTCGCCTTATGAGGGCAACCCGGCCGGTTTCGCCTTGCACGCCGTCATCCACGAGCACCGCGAAGACGTGCATTGCGTCATTCACACCCACACCACCGAAGTTTCCGCCATCGCGCAAAAGGAAGCAGGCTTCGATTACAACAATTTCTACGGCGCACAACTCTATAAGCGCGTCGCCCATCACACCTTTGAAGGCATCACCCTGTTTGCCGAAGAAAAGGAACGCATGCTGAAAAGCATCGGCGACAAGGCCGTGCTGGTGCTGCGCAATCACGGTATTGCCATCGCGGAGTCCTCCATTCCCAAGGCGTTTTTCCTCACCTGGATTGCCCAGCGCGCCGCCGAAATCCAGCTCGCGGGTGCGTCCATCCCCGGCCCGGATTCGCAGGTGCCTGCCGCCGTGCGCCAGAAGTGCGCTGATCTGGCCGCGATGTTGAGCCGTGAAAAGAACATCGCCGAGCTGACCTTCTCCGCCCTGGTGCGCAAGATGCGCAAAGAGCGCGGCAACCATTACCCGAGTTGGTAAGCAAAAGCCCGCCACAACAAAATTTAACCCCCCAAGGAACCAACATGAGCGTCATTCTGAAAGAAAAAGTCGATGCCAGCATTGCCTGGCGCGGCATTGACCTGCAAAACCGTGATACCTGGCTCACCTGGCTCACGCCCACCATCCTGGAAGCGTTCGATCAGGCCCTGCAAGGCGTCAAGGCCAAGGGACTCAGCGCACCCAACTTTGGCAAGGCGGATTTCGTCCTGCCCCCCGTCGTCGTCGAGGAAATCGACGCGCTCTTCTCTGATGAACTGGAAAACGGGCGCGGCTTTTTACTCGTCCGCGGCCTGGATGCCAGCCAATACACCGAAGAAGAGCTGACCATCATCTATTACGGTCTGGGTCTGCACATGGGTACGCCGGTGACGCAAAACGAAAAGGGCGATCTGCTCGGCGCGGTGCAGGCCGTGGGCGACCCGAGCAAAAAAAGCACGCGCGTATATGAAACCAACGAATATCTGGATTACCACACCGACCTCTCCGATGTGGTGGGGCTTCTTTCCATCCGCAAGGCAAAAAAGGGCGGCCTCTCCAGCGTGGTTTCGATTGCGGCGCTCTACAACGAAATTCTGGAAAAGCACCCGGAATATCTGGCCTTGCTCTACCGCCCGATCTATTTCGATCACCTGGGCGATGAGCTGCCCACCCTGTCGCCGATTTTCAGCCATTACGACGGCAAGCTCACCTGCCGCTATCTGCGCAAATACATCGAAATCGGTCAGGAACGGCGGGAATTGCCGCTCTCCAACGTCGAGCGCGAGATGCTGGACTTGATTGATTCCATCATCGGCAATCAGGACGTCCACCTCGACATGATGCTGGAGCCGGGTGACATGCAGTTTGCCAACAACTACGCCGTCTTCCACTCCCGCACCGGCTTTGAGGATTACGACGAACCCGAGCGTCGGCGCAAGCTCCTGCGTCTGTGGTTGAAGATGCCCAATGCCCGCAAGCTCGCCCCGGATTTTCCCGGACGCAACGGCATTCCAAAGCGCGACAAGCTGCCGTCGTATTGAGCGCGATGATCTGCTGAAAACAAAGGCTTGCAGCCATGACCGCAAGCCACCTTTACCCGCAGTGTTTTTCCCCCGGATGGAGACTCAATCATGAAGAAGTTTTGTTCCGCATTGACCTGTGCCGCCGCGCTCGTCCTGAACGTCGCCAGCAGCAACGTTTGCGCCCAGGTGAAGATTGGCGTGGTGAATTCATCGACCGGCCCGGGTTCCATGATCGGTATTCCGCAAAAGAATACGATCGCGCTCCTGCCCACCAGGATCGGTGATCTCGGCATCGAATACATCCTGCTCGATGATGCCAGCGACCCCACCGCCGCAGTAACCGCGACGAAGAAGCTCATCAACGAGCAGCACATCGACGCGATGATCGCCACCACCACCGCGCCCAACTCGGTGGCGATGATTCCCTTCATCGCCGATGCGGGCGTGCCGATGGTCGCACCGGTCGGCACCATCGCCGTCATCCAGCCGATGACGGAACAAAAGCGCTGGGTGTTCAAGACCACGCAAAACGATGCCGTCGTCGCCGAAACCCTGATCGCGCACATGGCAAAAACCGGGGTCAAAACCCTGGGCCTGATCGGCACCGGCGACCCTTACGGGGAAAACTGGAGCACAGTGGTCAGCGAGTTGAGCAAGAAATACGGTATCAAACTCGTCGCCAATGAAAAGTTCCAGCGCTCCGACACTTCGGTGACGGGTCAGGTGCTCAAGATTCTCACCACCAGACCGGACGCGGTACTGGTCGCCGCCCCCGGCGGGCCGGCGGTGCTGCCGCAGGCCACCCTCGTCGACAAGGGCTACAAGGGCAAGCTCTACCAGACCCACGGCGCGGCACTGGACGCCTTTCTCAAGCTCGGTGGCAAGAAGGTGGAAGGCACCATCCTCGCCGCCAGCCTGCTGCTGGTGCTCGACGACATGCCCGACAGCAACCCGTCGAAGAAAATCACCCAGGATTATGTGACCGCCTACGAGGCGAAGTTCGGCGTCAAACCGCCGACCTTCGGCGCCCAGGTCTATGACGCCGGATTGCTGCTCAATGAAGCGATTCCGCTGGCGGCAAAAAAGGCCCAGCCCGGCACCAGGGAATTTCGCGCCGCGCTGCGTGATGCGCTGGAATCGACCAAGGCGCTGGTCGCCAGCCAGGGCACCTACACCATGAGCCCGACCGACCATTGCGGTTTCGACCAGAAAGGCGGCAACGAACTCATCACGGTGAAAGATGGCAAGTGGGCCTTGCTGAAAGACTGAGCTGAAGCTCAAACCGGGGGCACCCGCGCCCCCGGCTCACCCAATATGCAACTGTTATCAAGGACATGAGCATGGACATGCAAATCGCCCTGATCCTCGGCCAGGACGGAATCATCAACGGCGCAATCTACGCGCTGCTGGCGCTCTCCATTCTGCTCGTCTTCACGGTCACGCGCGTCCTCCTGATTCCACAGGGGGAATTCGTCGCCTTTGGCGCGCTGACCATGGCAACACTTCAGGCGGGTGAACCCGTCAAGCTGGTCTGGCTGCTGGTCGCGCTCGCCATCGCGGAAGCCTTCTCCGAGCTGATGCTCATGCGCCGAACCGCGCAAGGCATCCGCATCAGCTCAAGCCTCGTGCTCAAGCTGGCCTATCCGCTCGCGCTCGCCGCCGCGCTCTACCACCTCAACGCGGCAACGCTGCCGATGCTGGTACAGGCCTTCCTGACCCTGCTCATCATCGTGCCGCTGGGCCCGCAGTTGTACCGCCTGTTCTTCCAGCCCATCGCCAATGCACCTTCGCTGATTCTGCTGATCGTGGCGATCGCCGTACACGTAGCGCTGGTGGGCATCGGCCTGCTCGCTTTCGGCCCCGGCGGCGCCAGCACCACGCCGTTTTCCGAAGCGAATTTCGAGTTTGAACTCCTCACCCTCAACAGCCAGACCCTGTGGGTGGTCGGTACCTCTGTCCTGCTGATCGTGGTGCTGTACGTGTTCTTCAACCGCACGATCTACGGCAAGGCCCTGCGTGCCGCCGCCGTCAACCGCACCGGCGCACGCTTGATGGGCATCTCGCCGGTGTTCGCGGGCAAGGCGAGCTTTTTTCTTGCCTCGCTCATCGGCGCGCTCTCCGGCATCCTGATCGCGCCCATCACCGCGATCTATTTCGATTCCGGTTTCCTCATCAGCCTGAAGGGCTTCATCGGCGCCATCATCGGCGGCCTCGTCAGCTATCCGCTGGCCGCAGTCGGCGCGATCATCGTCGGCCTGCTGGAAGCCTTCTCCGCGTTCTGGGCGAGCGATTACAAGGATGTCATTGTCTTTACCCTGATCATCCCGTTCCTGCTCTGGCGCTCCCTCACCAGCCACCACGTCGAGGAAGAAGAATGAACACGACCCCGTCCACCCTGTCTGCCGCGCCGGTGAACCGCACCCGTCTTGTGCTGGCGGCCTTCCTTGTCCTCGTCGCCGTCGCCCCCCTGGCGCTGCCGCCGTTCTACGTCACCCTGCTGAACTACATCGGCCTCTACGCCCTGGTCGCGCTCGGGCTGGTGCTGCTCACCGGCGTCGGCGGGCTGACCAGCTTCGGTCAGGCCGCTTTCGTCGGCGTCGGCGCCTATACCACCGGCTTTCTGTGCACCTCGGTCGATTTGCCGTCGTGGCTGGGCTGGGCAGGCGGCTCCCCCTGGCTGGCGCTCGTCGCCGGTCTCGTCGTCGCCTGCGTGATCGCGCTGATTCTGGGCTCGCTCACCCTGCGCCTGTCAGGCCCTTACCTGCCGCTTGGCACCATCGCCTGGGG
>BNUB01000031.1 GCA_025997045.1 Betaproteobacteria bacterium | reverse complement strand
AGATTGTGTTTAACGACCCCCTGCCTCGGGTCTTCAATCACCGCAAAATACTCCATCAGACTCTTCCCCATCGCACGCTCAAAAAACGAGAGTAGACGGGATTTATTGTGCGTTTACAATAGGTTAATGTAAATAAAAATAAAGTTGCGCAAGAACAACAGTATATGTCATTTAGATGCAATCGCCCTGGACATGAGGTGCGTATGGTTGATATTCCTGCCGATGCTGGCAAAGGTTTTGGGGCGTGGGAGACATTGCACGAAGCGGGCAATGGTGCTGAGTTTGCCAGACAGATTGAAGCGGCGGCGGGCAAGTATTACGGTGTACCGTTACGGGCGTTTCTGGCTGAATTGGTCAAGTGTGACCGGGGGCAATTAAACGATTGGTTCAGGAATACGCAAGTCAGTTTTTCGGAAGCCCTGCCCGCTGATGTGAGCGGACAGGCGCGGCGGGTGGTTTCACGTTTTACGTTGGTGGCGCTGGCAGGCGAACTTGCAACATTGTGGGGGGTAACGGGATGGCAGACCGGGGAAGCGAGGGCGGCGGCGCTGGCGTGCTTTTCCGCCTGGCTTGATGCACGGGGCGGCGCTGGAAAACAGGAGGATACGGAAGCGGTTGAATTGGTGCGCGGCTTCGTGCAACAGAATGACGCAGCGTTTGACCTGTGGCATAGGGTGGGGGATGACCATGCACCACGCAGCATAAAGCGGGCCGGGATGCAGCGTTGGCTTGTCCCTGCCGATGGTGAGCCGGTAGAGGCCGGGGTAAAAGGATGGGGAGGAGAACGGGCGTATGTGCCTGTCAAAACGGCTGACGATCTGCCGGACATGAAGGAAAGGCAAGATATCAGGCGGGAATATTTTTTCTACCGTGAGCAGTGGCGGGACTGGGTTTGTAAGGGCCGGGATGCTATGGCGGTGGCGGTGGCGCTGGCGGAAAAGGGGGTTTTACGGCGTGGAGATAACAAGCATCTGACACGCCTTGTATCCATTCCGGGGCAGGGACGGATGCGGGTTTATCACATCCTTTCGTCGCTTTTGGATGATGACGGCGAGCAGGAAAAATGAACGATTCTGTTCGTGTGAATCACATGTTTCCCGGCATTGATTGCTCAAAAATATATGACATCGGTTATGATGAAAATATGACGCAGCTCATAAAAAATAATGGTGCGGATTTTGCCCGCCTTGGTGAATGTCAGGGCGGGTTTGCACATGCAGAAAATGGGGAGGAAATCTCATTTAACCAGTATCCATGCGGGTTTGAGCGTGATTGCTCTGAGTGTTCGGAATGGGCGGGAGTGAACCACCTGAACCACCATGGATGATATGTAAATGTATTTGGTGGTTCACCAAAACTCTAGCATTCATGCGGGCTGTAGCCCCAGTGAACCACCTGCACCACCTGAACCACCATACAAATAGAAAGGTTTACGTATAAGTATGTGCACGTTAACTTTTTTTGTGTCAGCACATCCGGCATTAGCATGCAGATAGGATATATCTGCGCCCGCCTGCACCACCTTATATATATAGTGTACCTACGCGAGACTCATAATGATATATACATATATTATAGGTGCACACCCCGTATGACCGCCGTCATAAATAAACATAAAAGTGTACGTGCACACGTAAACCTTTCTATTTACGAGGTGGTTCAGGTGGTGCAGGTGGTTCACTGGGGCTACAGCCCGCATGAATGCTAGAGTTTTGCTGAACCACCAAATACATTTACATATCATCCATGGTGGTTCAGGCGGTTCACTCCCTGTCGGCTGCTGTTGCCAGCTATCCCGGAGAAGTGAGCGGCGGCGTAGTGCTGGCGTGGCAGGTGGCAATGGCTGCCTATAAAAAAGGTACTCCGGCGGGGGTCTGGTTGGGGGTAATTAGCACCACGCAAGCTGTGCAGTCACGGAGTTTCCTATAGGGGGTTGTAATATTTATAGTATTTGACTATTGATGGCTTGGGAGTCTCCAAGGTACTACCCCATGTTTTGTGTGTCACGGTGCGAAACAATCCCGATCTTTTTGCATATTTAGCGGGTATAGGGGGGGGTAGACAACATTCGGCCTGCCTCTACCCCCATGGCGCTGCCTTCGCCACCGCCTACCGGGCTGCCAGACCGGCGGCAAGGGTGGCGATCAAGGCCGGGGTGATCTCTTCCCCTGCACTCGATTCGACCGGCTCACCACGGGGCCAGACCGTGGGCTGGCGGTGCTACTGCCTGTCGGCTGGTCTGCCTCTGCACCCATGGCGTTGCCTTCGCCACCGCCTGCCGGGGTGCCAGCCCGGCGGCAGGGGCGGCGATCAAGGCCGGGGTGGCGCTGGTGCATCTCGCCGGTGAGCGGGGTTGGCCTGTCGCCTGTCCTACCCTGCACCCATGGCGCTACCTTCGCCACCGCCTACCGGGGTGCCAGACCATCGGCAGGGGCGGCGATCAAGGCCGGGGTGAGGCACTGCCGGGGCGGGGCGGCGCTGCTGCCTGTCGGCTGGCCGTGGTGGCGCTGCCTGTCGGCTACCTGCCTCTGCACCATGGCGCTGCCTTCGACACCGCCTGCCGGGCTGCCAGACCGGCGGCAGGGGTGGCGGTCAAGGGCTGTGGTGCTGCTGCCGGGCCGGGGTGGCGCTGCTGCCTGTCGCCTGGCGGGGCTGGCATGCCCCTGCCCCATGGCGCTGCCTTCGCCACCGCCTACCGGGGTGCCAGACCATCGGCAGGGGTGGCGGTCGGCTGGCCGGGGTGAGGCGCTGCCGGGTGGGGTGATCTCTTCCCCTGCGCTCGATTCGACCGGCTCACCACGAGGCCAGACCGGCGGCAAGGCGAGGTGTCGTTTTAATTCAACAGACGTGGTATGACGGTAACTCTAAAATTTCAATTCATGAAACCAAGTATCTATGCTGCTTTCGTGCAACTGTTCGATCCCGGTAAGTGCCCCACCTAACATTCCAAAGCAGTCCGATAAAGGCCGGAAACCCAAGCAAACACAAGGGTTCCGGCCTTTTTCATGTCCTGTACGTTCCATTGTGTTCCCGTTGAATCCGACGGTAACTGACGGTAACATTGACGGCAACACACCTACCGTCATGGCGCTTACTGACGCTGAAATTCGCACTGCAAAGGTGCCTTCGTCCTGCATCCATGGCGCTGACTTTACATGCGTAACGGGGTTACACATATGCCAATGAGTTTCCGTCTTGGCAGAAAATCTCTCGCCTGACCGACTTTCGTTTAACGGGATTTTTTCCCTGAAAAGTTTCGTTTTGTCCGGGTGGATGGCTGCGGGGATTTTGAGAAACAAGCTTGTATTTTGTGTATAAGTGTGTATAATGTAATCCATGAACAGCACAGAGATCATCCGGAAACTTGAGCGCGAAGGCTGGCAAAAGGCTCATCAGGTTGGCAGCCACGCTAAATTCAAGCACCCCACGAAGCCCGGATCAGTCACCGTGCCCCACCCCCGCAAAGACATCCCCGTTGGCACGCTGCGCAGCATCTATCGGCAAGCTGGCTGGGTCTGGTAAGAGAGAGATCACGATGCTTTACCCCGTATATATTCATGTTGGCGATCAAAACACCGCGCACGGCATGACATTCCCTGATTTCCCCGGCTGCTTTTCTGCCGCCGATGAATGGCAGGACATCCCCCGTCTGGCGCAAGAGGCGGTGGAATGTCATATGGCGGGGGAAGATGTTGCAATGCCCACCCCTTCGGCGTTGCCGGAACTCACACAGCACCCTGATTATCATGATGGCGTCTGGATGCTGGTCGATATTGATCTGAGCCGGGTTGAAACCGCGCCCAAGCGCGTGAATATTTCGCTGCCCCAATACCTGCTGTCCGAAATCGACGCCTACGCATCGGCGCACGGCGCTACACGGTCGGGGTTTTTGGCTGAGGCAGCACGGGCGGCCATGCGCTAAAGGGGCTGGCTGCGCCGGAGAAGTCGTTCAGGGCGCGGGAGGACGCGGTGCTGCTCTGGTTGAGCCTGACTGTGGTGTTGACGGTTTCGGCAATCTTGCTTGTCAGACGTGAAATTTCGGCATACGCTCGACCTGTCTTGGGCGTTGCAGTAATTTTTAACTCGATGTCCTGTTTTGCCATTTTTCAGGGACTCCGCCATGATCTTGCTTCGGTTTTTGTGGCTGTTCTTCGCGTTTTTGGGGCTTTTTTTCCTCGTGCCGGGTTTGGTTGCCGGTTTTGAGCGCGCCCCGGTTGAGACCGGTTGCTGGGTAGCGTTTTTTGTCGTGCTCATCGTGCTTGCAGGGCGCGCGGAGGCCAGGAAAAAACGTTAACGGCGGTTGAGCGCCTGCACCGCCTTCGTGGCCTCTTTACCGCCTCACGCCCGTTGAGAGCGCGACCAGATCAAGCACTGCGTCATAATGCCGGGTCAATACGTCAAGAATTATCCCGGTGTTTATAAGGTATGTGCGCAACTGTTCGATACAGGTAAGTGAACGGCGTGCAAAAACTCGTTGCGCAATTCGGGGGAGTGTTCAAAGCGCCCGCCAAAGGCCTGGGTGACAACCCGCTCGTCGCCGCGGCGGTCTTCTCCGAGCAGGAGACAAAGCTGTTCGGCTTCGATCACGCATGCAGCGCCCACCGCATGTCCATGTTTGATCAAGGCGTCGACGAGGTCGCGGGTCAGCCATTCCTGATAGGTGAAGCGATGGCCGAGGGCGTCTACCAGGCGGGCGATGCGGCCAAAGCCGTGCAGGCGGCCTCCGGGGATGTAGGCGACATGGGCGTGGCCGCGGAAGGGCAGCAGGTGATGCGGGCACACGCCGTGGACGGCGATGCCGCGCACGATCACCATGTCCTGACCGTCATCGACAAAACCATCGCCCAGTACGCCCGCCGGGTCGATCTCGTAGCCGCCAAGCAGCCGCTGCTGCCATAGCTCGCGGGTGCGGCGTGCGGTCTGCGCGATGTGCGGGTCGTCGGCGGCAAGCCCGCAGGCGGCGAGCAGGTCGGTGACTGCGCGCTCGAATGCGACCGCATCGAACGAGTGGCTGCGGGCGATGCCGTTGCCGGGGGCAGGTCGGGCGGATGGATGGGGTGAGGCGGGTGGAACGGGTAAGTGTGTGTGATTCATCAGGCGATCAGGCAATGAAGACCGGATCGGAGAATACCAGCGTACCGTCCTTGCGCATCATCAGGTTGTTGGTATTGAGGATGTCGGGGAGGACGTGGTACTCCTCGACGAAATCGGACAGCGCCTGGAGCGCGCTGTTGACGCTATCGTTGAACGCGAGCGGTTTGGTGCCGGTGATATGGTGGAGCGCGATTCGCCCCATGTTGATCCCCAGTTGCCCCCATTGCTGGCACGCCGACCAGTAAAGTTCGATGATCCGCGTTGCCAGGTCGGCCGCTTCGCAGCTTTCAGACAGCGGATAGAGCTTCTCCATTTCGAGCAAATGAAACGGATAGCCTGACTGGGCGCGACCGATGATGCCGTGATCGACGTAGGTGATCGGGAAATGCTTGCCACGCGGGCGGTCGTCGGCGGTGTAAAGAAAATAGTCCGCCGGGGAACTCACCACCTTGTATACCCTCTCGTCGTCGCCCTTGTCGAGCACGATGGAATATTCGCCGCGCCCGATCTCGGGTTTGCCATCCAGCAGCGGATGGGCAGGCACCGGGTCTGGCAGCAAGATGGACTGCCGACCCAAAGCAATGGAAGGTGGAGGAACCCCGGCCATGAACAACTCCTTTGTGAGTTTAGCCCATGATGTTGTAACCGGCGTCGACGAAATGCACGCCGCCAGTGATCAGACGCCCGGCATCGGAGAACAGGAACGCGGTCAGGGCGCCGATGTCTTCCGGGGTCACCAGGCTGTGCATCGGCGAGCGATCAACCGCGGCGGCCATCAGCCCGTCGAAACCGGCGATACCTGAGGCGGCACGGGTCATCAGCGGCCCCGGCGAGATGGCATTGACGCGGATGTTCTTTTCGCCCAGCTCGGCTGCCAGATAGCGGGTGGCCGCTTCGAGGGCGGCCTTACACAAGCCCATTACGCCGTAATGGGGGATGACCTTGTCGGCGCCGAGATAGGTCATGGTGGCGACCGAGCCGCCGCCTGCTTTTTCCAGCAGGGCTTCGGCAGCCTTGGTCAGGCGCACGAAAGAGTGGGTGGAGATATCCATCGCCAGGGCAAAGCCGTCCGCCGAGGTATCGACGACGCGACCGTGCAGGTCATCGCGCTTGGCAAACGCCATGCTGTGGAGGACAAAGTCGAGTTTGCCGTAGCGCGTGTCAATTTCCTTGAACACTGCTTCCAGGGTTTCGGGCTTGGTCACGTCAAGCAGGAAGGTATCGGTGACGTCCAGGCGATGGAGGATAGGCTCAATGAACGCGCGGGTTTTGTCGTTCTGGTAGGTGATGATCAATTTGGCGCCTGCGTCCTTGCAGGCTTCGGCGACGCCGGCGGAAATGGATTTTTCGTTGGCGATGCCGGTGATCAGACCGACTTTACCTTCCAGACTGAGGGTAGAACTCATGCGAGGCTCCGTTAATTTTGTTGGCAAACAGCAACACCGCCCGGTGTTGTACTCCGTAGCACTTCGTAACCCGACAACATGATCTTGCGGGGCAACGGCGAACACACGGCGGACGATGGTGAAGTGTAAATCTGACGCAGGAAAGCGTGTGAAGAATGTGCGCGACAATTCAGCTCAATGTGTTTTTATGCACGCTACGGAGGGGAAAATGAGAGAAAATGTGTGGCATGTTTCGCGGTCATGCTCACATGACGCTGGCAGGGGGACGTTGCGGTCTGCCTTTTTGACTGTTTTTACAGTATATTGTGCACTGCAATATTTGATAACCTTGTCAGGAAAATGGATTTACAGTCCAAGGGTCAAACAGACCGTATGCTTCGCCCAAGTTACATCTTCATGGATTTTGACGGCGTGACCCACCCGTGGGGTGAGGTCGAGGATTTTCGCTGCCTGCCGCTGATCGAGTCCGTGATTCGTGAGTTCGAGGAGGTGCAGATCGTGGTCTCGTCGGACTGGCGGATGCTGTTTTCCCTGCAAAAGTTGAAGCGCCGCTTTTCTGACGATATATGCCCGCGGGTGGCCGGAGTGACGCCGCATGTGCTGCCGCGCCGTGGCAGCGAGCTGCACGGCCTGCGGGAGCATGAGGCCATGTTGTGGTTGCAGCAGCACGAGATGAACGTCAATGAGGCCGCCTGGTGCGCGCTGGACGATGCGCCGGGCAACTGGCTGACGCGCTCGCGCCTGATTCTGACCGACTTCAAATGTGGCTTTAACGAAGAAGACGCCGGTGCCCTGCGGCGCATGCTGCTGGCGTTCCGCTCCGGTGTCCCGGTGCTGGAAAAGCCGCGCTCGGTTTATCGTTACGCGCCCTGAGAAATCAGTCGCCCCAAAGCGTCAGCAGCCAAAACGGTCAGCAGCCGAAGCGGCACAGGGCGGAAAAGCGCAACGCCTTCCGCCCTGCATCGATCTGCGCTTGTCGCGTCTGCGCTACGGCTTGGCGGCAGGGTCACGCCCGCGCTTGTCTTCCGGGTCAGGCATGCGCGCCCTGATCTCGCGCTGGGTCTGGAAGATGTAATGCTGGATCTGCTTCTCGGCCTGCGGCGTTGGTGAGATGAAACTACAGCCGAGCCGCAGCACTTCCTTGCCATTGCCCTGGATGCGGCGACCGTAATTGCGCACTTCGAGCGTGACTTCAAGCATGTTGTCGCGCGGCAGGCGCAACTGACAGTTTTCGTACTGATCGCCGACCGTGGGGGTGGATTTGTTGAACGGGATTTCAATCGACACCCCGCTGGCGCTGATGTCGACCACCAGGGCGTCGGTGGCTTGGGGGCGGATGGAGCGGGTGACGGTTTTGCCGTCGACGTAGCGCGCTCCTTGCGGGGGCAGTACGCAAATGAGATTGTGGGAGAGCGGCACTTGCAGGCGGAAGGCATCGCGCCGTTGCAGGCGAATCAGTTCATCCGGCACCGGCACGGAGAGCGCGGGACGCCCCTCGATCAGCATCTCGCTGGCGTTGCTCAGGTGAAACTGGATGCGAACCTTGTTGAGCTGGGTGACGCAGAGCATGAATTCGGCGTCCAGCGCACGGCGGCGGATGGTCTCGCTCGGACTGGCATCGAGAAAGAGCCAGTTCTTGTCTTCCGACAAGCTGATCAGGGTGCTGAGAAAAGAGAGCCCGCCTGGCTGCAGGTGGACGCTGATCAAGGCCCGGCTCGTGATCAGATCCTGCAAAAGCTGGCGGACTCCATGGCGTCCGCGCAGCAGGTATTGTTCCAGATTCGCATCCTGAAGCGGGGCGATCGGTTGTTTGAGGTCTTGGTCTGGCATGCCGTAAGACTCGAAGGCAGATCATGCTTACATGGAGAGAGCGTTTATATCACGAATCACGCGTTTATTTCCGGCGGATTGCTGTTCAATCAGGCTCAGGTTCAAAAAAAGCTTCATTCCCCCCTGGGCGGAACCTGTGGTGGCGGGGCATCGGGGATGACATCGAGGACGGGAGGCGGCAGATTTTCGCCTGCTTCAATGCGGTAGAGCCAGGCCAGCAGTTCGGCCACCACGACGTAGAGCTGGGGGGGGATGCGTTCGTCGAGGTCGACCTGCATCAGCAGCGACACCAGTTCGGGCGATTCGTGGACATAGACTCCGGCCTGACGGGCGCGCTCGATGATTTCCTGGGCGAGCAGGCCGCGGCCCTTGGCGACCACACGCGGTGCGGCATCGCCCTGGGTATAGGTCAGGGCAACGGCTTCGTCATTCTGGGCCATGGTCTGGCTCCACAACCATGCCGGTGAGCGGCACATTGGCGGCGGCAAGCGCCTCGGTGAGGTCGTCGCGCCCGGCTTCGAGCCGTGCTGCGGCGCTGGCGTCGGCGGTTTTCAGCCGCAGCGCAACGCCGACGGCGGACAGGTGGAGGCGGGCTTCGATGCCGCCGAGACGGGGCAGGGTCAGTTTCAGGGTGGTTTCCCACTCATCGCCGCTTGCTTCTCCGTCTTCCTCTCCTTCACCGTGGGGGTCTTCGATGATCCATTCGAACGGCTGGCCCGGCCAGGCGATGCCGTGCCAGGCATATTGCTGGGTGGCGAACGCGTCGAGTTGCTGGTGCACGATGGAGAGCAGGCGTTCGGAGATTTGCGGCGCGCCACGGGTCGCGGCCTGTTCAGCGGATTGGGCGGCGGCGGAGGTGAGATTGGCGCGCACCTGCCCGGCTTCTTCGGGGGCTTGGGCCGCCCGGGCGCTGATGGCAGCGGCGGCCGTGACCATCCCGCCCCGCATCGCGGCGGCGAGGCCGGTGTTGGCGGCAGTGGATTGCGCGGCAGCGGTCTGGGTGGCAGGCGAGCCGGTCGTCGTTGCGCCGGTGGTGGCGCCCGGCTGGCTCGGGGTGGTGGTGGCCGGGTTGGCGTTGGCGGCTGTCTGGGCGGCGGGTTGCGACTGTCCTCCCAGGGTGGCCTGGGGTTCACGCAACAGGGCGGCGAGATTGACCTTGCCGTTGAGCCACTGCGCCTGATGTGCTTCGTAGAACAGGCCGCTCTGTGCCAGGGACTGACGCAGCAGCGGAGCGAGCTGCGCGGCGGCGTTGGATGATGCGGCGGGGGGGGTATTCAGCAGCGGCTGACTGGCGGCCAGTTGGGCGGGTTTGGGCGCGGGTTGGCCGGTGAGCAGAAAGCTGATCAACTGCCCGGTGGGCGACAGGGTGGCTCTGGCCGAACCCGTCTGCAGCGCGGCGGTCGTCGTGGTATCGGCCAGTTGCGCCGTCACCACTTTCGGGGTGACGGTTTTTGCGACCAGCTCCAGGGTGTCGCCGGGTTTGGCCGAGGCGTTGAGCGAGAGGGTGATCTGATTGCCGGCGACGACCGCACGGAAGGTGCCATCGGGCAGGGTACGAACCAGGGTGGCAAAAAAGCGTTGCCCCGGCATCAAGTCCTGCAGTTGCGACTGAATCTCGCGCGAGCGCTGTAAGCCCGCCACCGGTTGCGCGTTCGCGGCGTCTTCGTACAGAAAACGCAGGCGGATGGCGATGTCGGGAGGAATCATGGCGCTTTCCTGCTTGCTTGAACGCTATTCCGGCGCTGCCGTGAGCGGGCGGCCGATGCTTTCGTGGTGGAAGCGCCACTGTCCGCTTTCGAGGTCGGCAAGGTAATGGCGCAAGGTACGGGTCACGGAGTGGAAGGCGAGCTGATCCCAGGGGATCTCATCTGCACTGACCAGCGCGGTGTCGAGTGATTCGGCGCCGGGGCGAAAATCAGGCGTGCGCAGGCGGGCGCGGTAGAAAACGTGTACCTGGCTGATGTGGGGCAGGTCGATAAGGGAGAACATGTCGCCCACGTCGATGATGGCGCAGGCTTCTTCCAGCGTTTCACGGGCTGCGGCTTCGGCGGTGGTTTCGGTATTTTCCATGAAGCCGGCGGGCAGGGTCCATTTGCCATGACAAGGTTCGATCGCGCGGCGGCAGAGCAGGATGCGGTCTTCCCATTCGGCGATGGCGCCGACCACGAGCTTGGGATTCTGGTAATGAATCTCGCCGCAACGCGTACACACGTGACGCAGGCGGGAATCCCCCGGGGGGATGGTCAGGCTGACCGGGGCGCCGCAGAGGGAGCAGAATTTCATGTGGGAGACATCCTTGTCGGACAGTCGATTTTATAACACGCGCGGGAAATGTTGTGCGCACACAACGAGGCGGGCGCCGGGTGGACAAGAAAGCGGTTGCGGAAGTTAAGAAATTACTTTAACTTTGAGCTATCTGTCCCTGTACTGAGAGTACTTTTTGATGACACGCCCTGATTATCAGGAAGAAATTCACGAACTGAATCTTGCCTGGTTGATGCTTGCGCAACGCATGTTACAGAGCGACCGGGAGACGGCCTTGCTTCGGCTGGGTATCAGCAAGAAGTTTGCCGATTACCTTGTCGGGCTGTCAGCGGCGAAGCTGGTGCGCATGGCGGGCAATCCGTTGTTGATTCCGTGCTTTCGTTTCGACGACGAACAGCTCGCACGCCTGATGGCGGGCGAGGGCAGGGATGCGTCGGCATCGGCGCTTCATGCGGCGATCCTTGCCGCCAGACGAACAGCGGAAGAAGTTGCCCAGGGATGACCGGGAGGAATGCAATGAAGAACAAACGAATTATCGACGAGGCGGAAGACATTCACCGCGCGGTAGAGATGGTGCAGCTCGGCGCCCGCATGCAGATGCTCGAGGCCGAAACCCGGTTGAGCCGTGAAAAGCTGCTCAAGATTTACAAGGAAGTGCGCGGGGTGTCGCCCCCCAAGGGCATGCTGCCGTTCTCGACCGACTGGTTCATGACCTGGCAGCCCAATGTGCATTCCTCGCTGTTCATGAGCTATTACCGTTTCTTCGAGCAATGTACGGGGCTGGTCGGGCTGGATGCGATCATCAAGTCGTTCCACCTTTATCTTGACCAGATCGAGAGCGGGGTGCTGGAGCCGGTACTGAGCCTGACCAGGGCGTGGACGCTGGTGCGCTTTTTTGATGCCGACCTGCTGCAACTTTCCACCTGCACCAGTTGTGGCGGGCAGTTTGTGGCTCATGCTTATGAGCCGAATGCGCACTTTGTGTGCGGGCTGTGCAACATGCCGTCGCGTGCAGGCAAGAGCGTCAAGGCCAAACAGGCTCCGGTGAAGAAAACCAGGGTGCGTGAGCTGGTGACGGTCTGACGGTCTGACGGTCTGCTGACGGTCTGCTGACGGTCTGCTGACGGTCTGAGTAGACCGCCCGGATTTCCTGCCGATTCTGCTGTTTTACGATCAAAGCTGCCCGAAGTGACATGAGGGCAGCTTTTTTTTGTATGTTGCTTTCAAGTTTTTCCTGCGCTCTGACGTAAAATCAAGCCACCCCGGTCTTTGAACTGCGTCTGGAGTCAGCAGTGTATTTATTCATCGGTTATATCATTATTTTCGCGGCATCAATTGGAACCTTCGCCATCCACGGCAATGTGGCGGCGCTCTGGGTGCCGGCGGAATACCTCGGCATCGTCGGGCTGCTGATCGGTGGCTACATCGCCGGTAACGGGCCCAAGGTGTTGAAGAACACCATGGGTGCGATCAAGCTCGCGGTGACGGGCTCGAAATACAACCGCGCGCTCTACGTCGATCTGCTCTCGCTCCTGTTTGAAATCCTCGCCAAGGTGAGGAAAGAGGGGCTGATGGCGATTGAAAACGATGTTGAAAATCCCGAATCCAGCCCGCTGTTCAACAAGTATCCGAGTGTGAGCGCCGATCACCACGTCATCGAGTTCACCTGCGATTACCTGCGCATGATGGTCGGCGGCAACCTCAACGCGTTCGAGATCGAAAACCTGATGGACATGGAGATCGAAACCCACCACCAGGAGGCGCATCTGGCGCCGCATGCGATCAACGAGATCGGCCAGGCGATGCCTGCGTTCGGGATCGTGATCTGCGTGCTGGGGGTGGTCAACGTGATGAATTATGTGGGCGAGCCGCCGGCGGTGCTGGGCAAGATGATCGGGGGCGCGCTGGTGGGGACGTTCCTGGGGATTCTGGTGTCGTATGGCTTCGTCGGCCCGCTGGCGACCCAGATCGAACAAAAGGTGGAGGAGAGCGGCAAGATCTTTCAGGTGGTGAAAGTCGTGCTGCTGGCGAGCATGAACGGTTATGCGCCGCAGGTCGCGGTGGAGTTCGGACGCAAGGTGCTCTACGCTTCTGACCGTCCGACCTTCCTCGAACTCGAACAAGAAATCAAGAGCCGCAAGGGTTGAGCGCGGTGAATCGCGGAGCTGATTGATGGCTGATGATTCCCAACAGCCGATTATCGTCAAACGCATCAAGAAAGTCGTCGGCGGGGGGCACGGCGGGGCGTGGAAGATCGCCTATGCCGACTTCGTGACCGCGATGATGGCGTTCTTTATCCTGATGTGGTTGCTGGGGTCGACGGCCCAGGGCGACCTCGAAGGGATCGCCGAGTATTTCCAGAACCCGATGAAGATGTCCATCAATGGTGGCGAGGGTTCGGGGGACAGCTCCAGCATCATCAAGGGCGGCGGCACTGATCTGTCGCGCAAGCTCGGACAGGTGCGCAAGGGCGATACGTCCGTTCAGCGTGCGACCAATGCCGATGCTTCCAGGCGGCGCCAGAGCGGCGGGGACATTTCCGATGCCGCTGCGGTTGAGCAGGCCAAGCGCCGTGAGCGGGCGCGCCTGATCGACCTCAAGGGGCGGATCGAGGCGCTGATCGAGGCGGACACCCAGTTGCAAATCTTCCGTAACCAGATCCTGATCGACATTATCGCCGAAGGTCTGCGCATCCAGCTCGTCGATGAGCACAACCGGCCGATGTTCGATATTTCGAGCGATACGGTCAAGCCGTACACGCGCGCGCTTTTGCGTGCGATAGGTCGCGCCCTCAATGATGTTGACAACCGGATCAGCCTCTCCGGCCACACCGATGCGGCACAATACGGGGGCGGAGGCGCCGGGTTTTCCAACTGGGAGCTTTCCGCCAATCGGGCCAATTCGGCGCGGCGGGAGCTGGTTATCGGCGGGCTTAATGCCGACAAGGTAGTCAGGGTGGTGGGATTGGCCGATACTATTCCACTGCAAGCTGACGATCCGCTCGACCCGATCAACCGCCGGATCAGCATCATTGTGCTCAACAAAGAGGCCGAAGAAGAAATCCGCAAGGACGGCACGGGCCATTCGACCGAGACCGCAGTGCAGTCGGCTGATGATGCGGAGACCCTGGGTCGTAATATTGAACAAAATGCGGTGCCGTTCGGGCGCTGAGTTTCACATGCCATCAACAGGTCAAAAATTATGGCTCTGCCTCCTCCTCCTTCCGACAAGCCGGGCTCGCGCCCCTCTTCAGGCGCTCCGACGGGCACACGTCCCGCCGCAGGGAGTGGCTTGAACCCGCGTCCGGGCGTGCAGACGCCACGGACGACGATGCCGCCACGCGCCGGGTTGTCTTCGGCCCCGCCTTTGTCCTCATCAGTGCCAACCGCGCGTTCGTCCATGGGCGATGTGAAAAAAACGCTGTCGAGTCTGCCGACGGTCTCACCCCAGACGCGCGAGTTTCCATTTTCCAGTGCTGATTTCGAGCGCGTCCGCAAGCTGATTTACGACCACGCCGGCATTGCGCTGTCCCCCGCCAAGCAGGATATGGTCTATAGCCGCCTGGCGCGGCGCCTGCGGGCCTGCGGCGACACCTCCTTCGGTCAGTATCTGGTGCGCCTGGAGCGCGACAAGAAGGAGTGGGAGACCTTCATCAACTCGCTCACCACGAATCTGACCTCCTTCTTCCGCGAAGCCCATCACTTCGATATTCTGGCCGAGCAGATGAAGCGGGTCACGGACAAGCATGTGTTCAGGATCTGGTGCTGTGCCGCGTCGACCGGGGAAGAGCCGTATTCACTTGCGATCACCGCGTGCGAGACGTTTTCCTCCCTCAACCCGCCGGTGCAGATCCTTGCCAGCGATATCGACACCTCGGTGCTGGCACAGGGGGAAGCGGGGTGCTACCGGCGTGACCGCGTGGATCGTATACCGCCTGGTCAGGTCAGCCGTTATTTTACTCATGCGGCAAGCGATGGTGACCAGTATACGGTGCGCCCGGAGTTGCGCCGTCTGATCACTTTTCGCTGCATCAACCTGCTGTCGCCGTCATGGTCGGCGCAGGGGCCGTTTGATGCCATTTTCTGTCGCAACGTCATGATTTATTTTGATAAACCGACGCAGTACGGCATCCTCAAACGCTTCATGCCCCTGTTGCGTCCGGATGGACAGTTTTATGCCGGTCACTCCGAGAGTTTCCTGCACGCGGCCGATCTGCTGCGGTCGCGTGGGCGAACCGTATACGTGCGGATGGATGCGCCGCAGCGTTGAAAGGGGATGTCGTGCAGAAACAATTTTTCCCCATCGTCGCGCCCAAATCGACGCTGCAGTCGTCGGGCGCGGCGCGTTCGACTCCACCTGCCCAGACGACTCCATCCTCCCAGCCTTCGTCGTCCCGCCTGATACCGTATTCCGGCACCATCATCTTTATCGGTGCCTCGACCGGCGGTACCGAGGCGATCCGTGAGGTGCTCACCCGCCTGCCGGCAGAAGTGCCGCCGATTCTCATCGTGCAGCACATGCCGGCGATGTTTACCGGCTCGTTTGCCCAGCGCCTGGATTCCCTGAGTGCGGTGAGCGTGCACGAAGCGCTTGATGGCGAACGGATCGAGCCTGGCGTGGCCTACCTTGCGCCCGGTCATTCCCATCTCTCGATCAAAAGGAGCCCTGGTGGCGGTTATCATTGCGTGCTGGCCCGCAGCGAGCCGGTTAACCGCCACCGTCCGTCGGTGGATGTGCTGTTCCATTCCGCTGCCGAAGAAGTGGGGCGCTCGGCGATCGGGGTGCTGCTCACCGGCATGGGCAAGGATGGCGCCGTCGGCCTG
Organism: Betaproteobacteria bacterium; assembly: GCA_025997045.1. Taxonomy (GTDB): domain Bacteria; phylum Pseudomonadota; class Gammaproteobacteria; order Burkholderiales; family Rhodocyclaceae; genus WRNU01. Next base: position 15,641 of record BNUB01000031.1, on the reverse strand, counting down.
TTGCGCATGGAGGAGGCCGGAGCGTGGACGATCGGACAGGATCAGGCCTCATGCGTGGTGTATGGCATGCCGCGTGAAGCAGCGCTGCTGGGGGCGCTGAAGGAGGTTGTGCCGCTCACTGAGGTGGCGCGTCACGTCATGCAGCGGTTGGGGGCGTTTCGCCTGCCACATCGCAGTCATGCGTGAGTAATAATTCGGATGCATCACATGCGCATCTGTGTGCATTTGTGTGCTTGTCGGCACGATTTGGGGCTGCCATAACGGCGCACTTGGTGCGAAAATAGCGGCAACAGGCACAATGCTGCAATGCTTTGCTAAAGTTTTGGTAAGCTGAAGTCGATAGGCTGTCCATATCTCATCGCTACCGGTCGCGCCGACCGGGTAGGCAACCGCTGCAGGCGGAGAACAAAATGTCCGATTTGCTTAAGAACATCGATGCACGAACCCGATTGGCCGGGACCAACAAGCTGGAAATCCTGATGTTTACCCTGGGAGTCAACCAGCGGACCGGACGTCGTGAGACCTTTGGTATCAATGTATTCAAGGTTCGCGAGGTCATGCGCACGCCGGCCATCACCGCCGCCCCCGAGATGCCTGCTTCGGTTGAAGGTATGGTGAGCCTGCGCGGCGTGCTGGTTCCGGTGGTCGATCTGGCCAAATACATTGGCGTGGGTGCGGATTGTTCCCGCGATGTCATGATCGTCACCGAGTACAACGGTCACACCCAGGGCTTTCTGGTCGAAGCGGTTGATACCATCCTCCGGCTTGACTGGTCGCAGATGCGGGTTCCTCCCGACATGCTCACCGCCAACATGGGCGGGCTGGTGACAGCAGTGACCGAGCTGGCCGGTAACAAGCTGGTGATGCTGCTCGATGTCGAAAAGGTGCTGTCCGAGACCACCAAGTACGATGACGACGACAAGATTTTCAAGGATATCGAGCCGATCATCGGGGCCGAACGCTATACCGTGGTGTTCGCCGACGACTCGTCGGTGGCGCGCAAACAGATCACCCAGACCCTGGATATGCTGGGTGTGCGTTACATCGGCTCGCCCAATGGCCGTCAGGCCTGGGAAGAGCTGCGCAAGATTGCCGATGTCGCCTCTTCGGCAGGGCGTCTTGTGAAGGACTACGTGAGTCTGGTGCTCACCGACGTTGAAATGCCGGAAATGGATGGCTACATCCTGACCCGCAACATCAAGTCGGATCCGCGTTTCGAAGGCGTGCCGGTGGTGATGCACTCATCGCTGTCCGGGATGTCCAACCAGCAGCTTGGCGTGTCGGTCGGCGTAGACGAATACGTGCCCAAGTTCGAGCCGCAAAGGCTGTCGGAGACCTTGCGCCGACGGATACTCGGTGGGGGTGAAACTCCAAAACCGGAAGAGAAGTGAGGTGATGCCATGTTGAGTCTGGATCAACAGAAAGAAGGAACGTCGGCGCTGGCCGATACCGCGTTGCTCGAAACGGTTGATGGGCGCACCATGCTCGCCGGCTCGAACCGCATGGAAATCCTGCTGTTCTCGCTCGGGACGACTGAAACCTTCGGGATCAATGTGTTCAAGGTGCGCGAGGTCTCCTCGACGCCCTTCATCACCAAGGCGCCCAACATGCCCCAGGGGGTGGAGGGGCTGATCTCGCTGCGCGGTAACGTCATCCCGGTGCTGTCGCTGGCTAAAATCCTGGGGCTGGCCAAGGCCAGCGATCCGCTGGGCGGCTCCATGATGGTGACCGAGTACAGCAAGCGCACGCTGGGCTTTCTCGTCGAACAGGTCGACCGCATTATCCGCGTCGAGTGGGACAAGGTTCGCGCCCCCGAAAACGTGTCGTCGAGCCTGCACAACTTTATTACCGCGATCACCGAACTGGGTGACGGCAAGCTGGTGTCGATTCTCGATGTCGAGACCATCCTCGCCACCACGTTTGGCGAATCCATCGTGGGCGCCATCGACCCCCTGCACGGCGGGGATGGCTACAACGTCTTTTTTGTCGACGATTCGGCGGTGGCGCGCAAGAAAATCGCCGAAGTGCTCGACAAGCTCGGCGTGCATCACAAGCATGCACAGAACGGGATGGAAGCGTGGACGCGACTGGAAGGCATGGCGAGCCACGCACATTCGTCCGGACGCCATGTCGCCGACGAAATCGACCTCATTCTGGTCGATGCCGAGATGCCGGAAATGGATGGTTATGTGCTGACGCGCAACATCAAGAGCGACAACCGTTTCGATGGGATACCCGTCGTCATGCACTCGTCGCTGTCGTCCGAAGCCAATCGGGCGATGGGAAAGCGGGTCGGAGTCGATGCTTACGTGGCAAAATTCGACGCTGACATTCTTGCATCGACCCTGCGCCCGCTGCTCCAGCGTGCACATCAGGGATAATGCACCGCTACGGGTACAACGGAGAGCAATATGGGTGATCCCAAGACGAAATTTCTGATCGTAGACGACTTCTCGACGATGCGTCGCATCGTGCGCAACCTGCTCAAGGAGCTGGGCTATACCATCGCGGACGAAGCGGAAGACGGCGCGGTGGCGTTGCAAAAGCTGGAGTCGATGCCGACGGAATTCAACTTCGTCGTGTCTGACTGGAACATGCCCAACATGGACGGTCTCACACTGCTGCAAAAAATTCGCAGTTCGCCACAGCTAAAGCATTTGCCGGTCTTGATGATTACGGCTGAGGCCAAGAAGGAAAACATCATCGCTGCGGCTCAGGCGGGGGCGAGTGGCTATATCGTCAAGCCGTTTACGGCAGCAACTCTGGCCGAGAAGCTGGAGAAGATTTTCGAGAAGATGGGTTCGGCCTGACAGGGACTGAAACAGCGCACACCCTTATTCCCTTAAGGGTGCGATATGGAAATGGGAGGGCCAGATGACGACGAAGCGGGCTAAAACCAACGAAACCGGCGACTCGGACGATCTCCAGGCGTTGTTCGACAGCATCGCCGCAGGAGATGACGAGGCTGCGCCTGCGCCTGCGGTTTCACCACCGCCAGCGGCGCCTGCTGTGCCGCCTGCTGCTGCTGCCGCCGCCGCAGTACCTCCCGCAGCGCCTCCCCCCGCAGCGCCCCCTGTGGCGCCTGCTGCTTCTGCTCCTGCACCCAAAGCATCGTCCAGCGCGTCAGCGACCGACGACAGTGATGATCTGCAGGATCTGTTTGATAGCGTATCCGCTGACGCCGGATTTGGTGACGCGCAGAAAGGTGGCGCCGAGACAGATGTAGCGGGTGGTGCAACCGAGGATGCGGCGAGCCGTGGCACGGGGGCATTCAACCGCATCGGCAAGATGACGCGGAAACTGCACGATTCTATCAAGGAGCTTGGCTTCGACAGCTCCCTGCAGAAAGTCGCGCATTCCATCCCCGACGCGCGCGACCGCCTCACCTATGTCGCCCAGATGACCGAACAGGCCGCCAGCCGCGTACTCAACGCGACCGACATTGCCAGACCGGTCGCGGAAAAAATCGAAGCTGATGCCAACGGGCTGGGTGCGCGCTGGGACAAACTCTATGCCAACCAGTTGACGACTGAAGAATTCAAGGCGCTGGCCGGGGAAACCCGGGGCTTTCTCAAATCAGCCGCTGACAGCAGCCGGACGGTGAATGCCCAGCTGCTCGAAATCATGATGGCGCAGGATTTTCAGGATCTGACCGGGCAGGTGATCAAGAAAGTCGTCGAGATGGCGAGGTTGCTGGAAGTGCAGTTGCTCGAGGTGCTGCTTGAAGTGGCGCCGGAAGATGTGATCCAGCAGGAAAAGGACAAGGTCGACAGCTTGCTCAATGGGCCGGTGATCAGCAGCGAAGGACGCGACGATGTCGTGACCAGTCAGGGACAGGTCGACGATCTGCTCGAAAGTTTGGGGTTCTGAGGGGATCAGGCGGAATCAGAGACGGAATCGAATAAATATGGGAGCGCGTGAGCCATGAGTGACTTTGCCGGAATGGAAGATCTGCTGCAGGACTTTCTCACCGAAGCGGAAGACCTGTTGTCGGGGGTTGATAACAAGCTGGTCGATCTGGAGCGTAGTCCGGATGACCGGGGCTTGCTCAACGATATTTTTCGGGGTTTCCACACCATCAAGGGCGGCGCCGGCTTTCTCAACGCTGCCGAGCTGGTGACGCTGTGCCACCTCACCGAGAGCCTGTTCGACAAGCTGCGCAACGGCGAGCTGCAGATTACGGCGGAGAACATGGACGTCATCATGGCGGCCACCGCCGGGGTGCGTGAAATGTTCGGTCAACTCCAGCAAGGAGTATTGCCCGACCCCGCGCCCGAATCCTTGATTGCCGCGCTGAAGGTGGCACAGTCCGGGCAACCGGTGGCCGCCGCTGCGGCGACGCCAGCGCCCGCGCCCGCTGCGGCAACGCCTGCCGCGCCCGTGGTCGCTGCGGTGCCCGCGACCCCAGGCAAAGAACCGGACTGGAATGCGCTGCACGGTGCGGTGACGGGGGTTCCCGCACAGAGCGCGTCGGCTGTAGTCGTGCCTGCCGCCGCGCCTGCTGCCGCAGATCCTATCGTCGAGAGCGCATTGGGACGTCGTGCGACCGATCATCCGGGTACGACCTCACCGACGGGGCGGCGTGAAACGGAACGCCAGCGTGATACCTCGATCCGCGTCGACACCACGCGCCTGGATCAGGTGCTCAACCTGTCGGGCGAAATCGGCCTCACCAAGAACCGCCTGAATGCCCTGCGCAGCGACATCCTCGCCGGACATAGCGATACCGAAACCCTGCATGCGCTCGACCTCGCGGTCAGCCAGCTCGATCTGCTGGTGTCCGATCTGCAAAACGCGGTGATGAAGACGCGGATGCAGCCGATCGGGCGTCTGTTCCAGAAATATCCGCGTATCGCCCGCGACCTCGCCCGCAGTCTGGGCAAGGACGTTGAGCTGATCCTCGCGGGCGAAGAAACCGAAATTGACAAGACGATGATTGAGGATCTGTCTGATCCGATCATCCACTTGATCCGTAACGCGGTTGACCACGGCGTTGAAGATGCCGACGAACGGCAGGGGGCAGGCAAGCCGTCCAAGTCCGAGGTTCATCTGGAAGCGCGTCAGGAGGGCGATCATATCGTCATCATCGTGTCGGATGACGGTCGCGGCATGAACGCGGAAAAACTGCGCGCCAAGGCAGTGGAAAAAGGTCTCATCTCGGAAGAAGAATCCAACACCATGGATGAGCGCCAGAGCTTCAATCTGGTCTTCCTGCCCGGCTTCTCGCTTGCGTCCAAGATCTCCGACGTATCCGGGCGTGGCGTGGGCATGGATGTGGTGCGTACCAACATTCAAAAGCTCAATGGTTCGATCGACATCCGTTCGCAACAGGGCAAGGGGACCTCGTTCATCATCAGCCTGCCGCTGACGCTGGCGATTCTGCCGGTGTTGCTGGTGCGGTTGGGCGAGCAGCCGTTTGCGGTGCCGCTGTCGATGGTGCGCGAGATTCTGCCGATCGACCCCAACGAAGTGAAGGAAGTGGGCGGTCGCGCCACCATGGTGGTGCGTGGCGAAGTGTTGCCCATCCTGCCCTTGACCAGCCTCCTGGGTTGGGAGCAGGAGCGCACCCCGGAATATGGCGTGCTGATGCAGATGGCCGAGCTGTCGTTTATCCTCGCCATCGACAGTTTCGCCGGGCGCGAAGATGCGGTGATCAAGTCACTCGACGATTTCCGCCCGAAGGGGGTTGCCGGGGTCACGACCCTGTCGAATGGCCAGATCGTGCTCATTCTCGACATGAAGGAAGTGCTCGGCGCAGGCGAACAGCGTGGTGTACCCCGCTCGCAACTGGTGAAATCGAAACCGGTGCTGGCGACGGCCTGAGCAGAATTCAGCCGCGCACCCCGCGCCTGCCTTGTACCGGAGACGGTCGGGGCGGGCGCTCTCTTTTGTTTCAATCCCCGGTCAGTTCGAGCAGATGGGCAAACGCCTGCTCGAACTGGCCTAGCCCGTCCGCCTGAAGCCTGGCGCCGAGCGCATCCAGATCAATACCCAGGCGGGCCAGTGCCGCATAAGTGGCGTGGGCGGCATCAAGATCCTGATCGAGCGTGGGCGCGACCTGGCCGTGGTCGCGTAGCGCCGCCAGCGTGGCATCAGGCAGGGTATTGACCGTCTCCGGGCCGATCAGGGGCTCGACATAGAGCAGGTCGCTGTATGCAGGATTTTTCGTCCCGGTACTGGCCCACAACATGTACTGTGGTCGTGCCCCGGCCGCTCGCAGGGTAGCGAAGTCGGCGCTGTGAAAACGCGCCCGGTAGCGCTGATAAGCCAGCCGCGCCGTGGCGACCGCCGCCTGACCGCGCAGCTTGAGGGCGTCGTCGCCCAAGTCGGTGAGGCGTGCGTCGACCAGGGTGTCAACCCGCGACAGAAAAAGGCTGGCGACCGACATCACCCGGCTCAAGTCTCCGCCTGCGGCGTGCAGGCGTTGCAGCCCACGCACGTAGGCCGCAGCCACCGCATCAACATGGGCGAGCGCAAACATCAAGGTGACGTTGACGCTCACCCCCGCGCCGATCAGACGCTCGATCGCATCGAGCCCGGCCGGGGTGGCCGGCACCTTGATCAGCAGGTTGGGCCGGTCTACCGCTGCGGCCAGGCGCAACCCTGCCGCCACCGTGCCCTCGACGTCGGCGGCCAGGGTGGGCGAGACTTCGAGGCTGACGTAAGCACTCTCGCCCTTTGATTGCTCATGGAGCGGGCGCAGCAGGTCGCAGGCGCGCTGCACGTCGGGGATGACCAGACGTTCGTAACGGCTTTCGGCGCTGAGGGGCTGCTGTCTGAGGCGGGCGAGATCGTCTTCGTAGTAACGCCCGTCGGCGATGGCCTTGTGAAAAATGGCGGGATTGGTCGTGACGCCGGAGATGCCATCCTCAGCGATGAAACGGGCAAGATGGCCCTCGTTGAGCAGGGTGCGGGAGAGGTTGTCGAGCCAGATTTGCTGGCCGAGGGCGCGGACTTGGAGCAGTGGATTCATGGGGAGGGCGAGGGCCGATAAAAATGACATGAAGAAGCCCGGTATTCTGCATGGAATCGCCGCCGCCCGAAAGCGCCAGATATCGCCGCAGTCGGCTACGGGTAAAACCATCTGGATTAAATTGGCCGGGCCAAGTATATTGCCCCGATTCATTCGCACAGGATATCTCTCATGGTGGCGCTACGTTCTCTCCGTCTGTCCCCGGTTCTGGTTGCGCTGGCGGCGACCATCTTGCTCGCGGGGTGCGCGGGCAATCCCTTGCGCAGTTACGACAAGGAAATGCAGGGAACCCTGCAACGCTTGAATAGCGGCGAGGTCGACGCGGCGCTCTCCAATCTGGAGAGCAACAACGCCTCCATTTTTTCCTCCTCCAGTGACGCGCCCAAAGACCAGGACGGCGAGCCTACGGAGCAGACGCAGCTTGACTCCGTGCTGGGCAAGGACATTCTTTATTACTTTGAGAAGGGCGAACTGCTCAAGCTCAAGAACGATTACGCGGGCAGTCGTGACGCCTGGCTGGTGGCCGACGAGATCGTCAGGGTGTGGGAGGACGAATATCGGACCAATCCGACCAAGGTGATCGGTGAGGTCGGCGCTTATCTGGTGAGCGACCGGGTGCGCCGTTATGACGGACAGGATTACGAAAAAGTGTTCCTGTCGACCAAGCTCGCGCTTGATCACATTTTGCTCGGGCGCTTTGATCTGGCCCGCATCGAGATGAAAAAAACCTTTGAGCGCGAGAAACTGATCGAGAGCTTCCGCGACAGGGAATATGACAAGATCAAGGAAGAAGGGGACAAGCAGGGGGTGGCGACCACGGCGGAGGAGCTGGGCGACCAGGGCTATCCGCTCGACGAACTGGACGGCCCCGAAGTCCGTGCGCTCAAGAATGGCTTCCAGAACGCTTTCGCCCACTATCTGTCAGGCTATTTTTTCGAGCTGACCGGCGAATATTCGCTGGCCGCGCCGGGGTATCGCAACGCGCTGGCGCTGCAACCCAAAAGCAAGCTGATCCAGGCCAAGGTCAACCGCGTCGGCCAGCAGAAGCCCGGTCGCAATGAAGCCGATGTGCTGTTTGTGGTGGAAAGCGGTTTTGCGCCGGAGTGGAAATCCATCACTGTCGCCGCGCCCGTGCCGATCAACCGCAAGCTGGTGGCGACGCCGATTTCGTTCCCGATCGTCTATTCCAGCGCTGAGGTCGCGGTGCCCAGGACGCTGACAGTGGGCAAGAAAACGCTGCCAGTGGAAACGCTGGTGGATGTGGATGCGATGGCGCGGCGCTTGTTGAAAGATCAGTTGCCGGGCATCATTACCCGCACTGTGGTGCGTGCGGTGATCAAATCCACCGTGCAGTATCAGGCGAGGAAGCGCGGCGGGGTCATAGGCGAAGTGGTGGCCGGGATTGCCACGATAGCGACCGAACAGGCCGATGAGCGCGCCTGGCGCACCCTGCCGGCCAAGCTGTCGGTGGCGCGGGCGATTCTGCCCAGGGGCGAGGTGCCGATCAGTTTTGATACCGGGAACGGAATCTGGCACGGTACGATCACGGTGAATGACCGCATGACCATCGTGCCGATTCGCGTGCTGGGAGGGCAGGTGTATCTGGGCAGTCCAGGCAGCGCGGATATCGAGGAAATCAGGGAAGCGACAGGCGCGGCAGAGCCCGCGGAGCGTCCGGCTCCGGCGCGGAAAAAGAAGCCGGTGAAGCCTGCTAACGCTAAACCTCAACAGGAGTCGTAAATGAAACAGATGACCATGATCGCAGCCCTGAGCCTCGCGCTTGGCGGCGTGGCGCTCCCGCTGCAGGCCGCCGCCGCTGAAGGTGGCAGCATTGCGAGCAAGGTGGAGCAACTGGGGGAGATGACTTACCTCACGTTTACCGATATGCGCGCCGTCCACCGTGATGGCCTGTTACGGGTGCAGGTGACGCTGTTCAACACCAGCGCCAGCAACGAGCAACTGTTTTACCGCTTCCGCTGGCTCGACGCCGACGGCTTTTCGGTGTGGGAAGAAGAGCCGTGGAAGCCGGAAACCATCTACGGCAAGCAGAGCAAGGTGCTCAACGTCACCTCGCCCACCTTGAAGGCGGTCGACTTCCGCATCGAAGTGCAAAGCCCCAGCAACAGCACTTCCGGCCACCAGCATCCGGCGTCTTCCGCCGATAATCCTCCCTACCGCTGAGCATTTTTCAGGAGTTTTACGATGAAGTTCATTGCTTCCACAACGACCCGCCTGCTGTTCCCCGTGATGCTGGCGGCCAGCCTTGCCGCATGTCAAACCACCTCTTCGCCGCTGGTCGATGGCGATAGCGGCGTCAGCTATGGCGATGCCAAGGCCGTGGAAACCGTCACCACCGATCTGGGTTCGACCGACATCCAGATGACCTCGGAGAAGATGACCCAGTCCCTGCTGCAACATCCGCTGGTGCGGGAAATCATCCGCAAACGCCAACTGGTGGTCGCCTCTCCGGTGCAGAACAAGACCAGCGAATATTTCGACACCGCCCTCATCTCTGACACCATCCTCGTCCAGTTGCAGAAGAACGGCATCCGCTACGTGGTGGCGGGCGACGAGATGCAGAACCAGGTGGACGAGCTGCGTCGGCAGAATCAGAGCGGTTTGTACAATCAGGCCAAGACCGCCAAGATCGGCAACATGCAGGGGGCGAAATACCGCATCGATGGCAGCGTGTCGTCGATCAAGAAGCGTAATGCCAACGTCAAGGACGTGTATTACAAGATCAACCTGCGCCTGATCGAGATCGAAAGCGGCATCGTCGAATGGTCGGACGAGAAGGAAATCCGCAAGACCGCAAGGCGTTGAGGTCTATACATGGAGATGGAACCATGACGAATACTTTGAGACACCTGTTGCTGGGCGCAATGCTGACGATGGCGGCTGCCCAGTTTGCCACGGCGGCCCAGCCGGCAAAAGTTGCGGTGACTGATCTGGCATATGAAGAACGGGTTCAGGAATATTTCCGCAACATTTCCGCGTCGAGCCGCTCCTCGCTGAAAGCCAGTTCGCGTGAATCCGTGCGCGCCGCCGAATATTCCGATTTTGATCGTGACCGGGCGAGCTATGCCCGGCGCTCGAACGCCGCGATCGATGCCCGCCAGGAGTCGCACTTTTCCTATGCAGAAGGGACTTACTCGTATATCGACCGTGGCGAACTGCGCAAATTCACCGGCGACATCAAGGGTGAAATCGTGAAGTCAGGCTATTTCCGCGTAGTGCAGGGCAAACCCTTCACTGCCAAAAATACGGAAAAGCTCTACGACATCATCGCCCGCATCCGCCAGGGCAATTATCCCGGCGCGGATTACGTCCTCTTCGGCACCGTCTCCAGCATCCAGTTCCGCGAGGAAGCCAATCCGATTGACCATACCGACACGGTCTCCCACACCCTGAGCCTGGAGCTGGTGGCCGATTTCAGCCTCATCAGCACCAAAAATTATGAGATCAAGGCGTCTTTCTCCGCCACGGGGGCGGGGCAGGATGTGAAGCTGCTGTCATCCGCCGGTGGCACCGTCGTGCTCAACCGCGGCAAGGTCATCTCCGCAGTGTCGAAGAGTCTGGGGGAAGATGTGATCATCCAGCTTGAAGAACAGCTCGCCGGCATCACAGGCTATGTACCGGAAGGGCGGGAACACAGCGGCGAACACCCCCCTCAGCAGCAGGAAGAAGTCATCATCTTCCGCTGATCCTGACTTGCCCTCTCCCGCGCAGCGGGCGAGGGCGCTTATACCCCTTGCTTCAAACTCGCGCTGATGAAGTCGTCGAGGAGGTCGCCATCCAGCACGCCCTGGGTGTTGCCGACTTCGTAATTGGTGCGCAAGTCCTTGATCCGTGACTGGTCGAGCACGTAGGAGCGGATCTGGTGGCCCCAGCCGATGTCGGACTTGGAGTCTTCAAGCTGCTGCTGCTGGGCCTGGCGCTTGCGCAGCTCCAGCTCGTAGAGGCGGGCGCGGAGCATCTTCATGGCCTCGTCGCGGTTGCGGTGCTGGGAGCGGTCGTTCTGGCATTGCACCACGGTATTGGTGGGGATGTGGGTGATCCGCACCGCCGAGTCGGTCTTGTTGATGTGCTGTCCCCCGGCGCCTGAAGCGCGGAAGGTGTCGGTGCGCAGGTCGGCGGGGTTGATCTCGATCTCGATCGAGTCATCGACTTCCGGGTAGACGAACACCGACGAGAAGCTGGTGTGACGGCGGGCGTTCGAGTCGAAGGGCGATTTCCGCACCAGGCGGTGAATGCCGGTCTCGGTGCGCAGCAGACCGTAGGCATAATCGCCTTCGAGCTTGATCGTACAGTTCTTGATCCCGGCGACTTCGCCTTCGGTCTCTTCCAGCAGCTCGACCTTGAAGCCTTTCTTTTCGCCGTAGCGCAGGTACATGCGTTCGAGCATCCCGGCCCAGTCCTGCGCCTCGGTGCCGCCCGCGCCCGCCTGGATTTCAACAAAACAGTTGGAGGGGTCCATTTCGTGGGAGAACATGCGGCGGAATTCAAGCAGCTCGATGGTGGCCGCAAGTCCGGCGAGGTCGCTATCGACCGCTTCAAAGGTGTCGTCGTCGTTTTCCGCCCCGGCGAGATCAAACAGATCTTGCAGGTTGGCGGCGTCCGCAGCCGCCTGTTTCAGGGTCAGGACGACATTTTCGAGCTGGCGCTTCTCCCGCCCCAGTTCCTGCGCCCGTGCGGCGTCGTTCCATACCGCAGGGTCTTCAAGCGCAAGGTTGACCTCTTCGAGTTTCGATGCCTTGACATCGTAGTCAAAGATACCTCCGCAACTCACGGCCCCGTGCGGCGAGGTCAGTGAGTCTGTCGGCAATGGCGTTGAGGCGTTCGGCTTCCATGATGGCTCCGGGGAAGAGGTAAGCTGGGGATCAGGCGGGCGATTATAGCGGGTAGGCGCGAGTTTTGGCGCTTATGTCATTTGGCGTATCCTGTGAGGCATTGTGCGTGCTTGACCGGACGGGAAAAGATATGAGAAAGGCATTGAAAGTTTCGCTGGTGACAGTGGGAGTTGTGGCGGTCGTGTTGGTCGGGGTCAGCTATTGGAGCGGGAGCCGGATAGAAGAGGCGTTTCGTGCCCGTGCGGCAGAGGCGGCACCGTTTGCGGCGGTAGAAGTGCTCGAATACGAGCGCGGCCTGTTTGGCGCCAGGGCAAAGACAGTGTGGAAACTCAAGGATACGCCGCTGACTTTCGCCCACGATATCCGGCATGGTTCCTTGGCGGTGCCGTTTGCCATGGGCCGGATTCATTCCGAGCTGCTCTATCCGGATAATTTTGCCGGTCAAAAGGAAAAAGTCAGGGCGACTTTCGGTGATCAAGCGCCTTTGGTGGTCGATAGCAACATCGCCTGGGGAGGCGGGCATCAGCACCGCTTCAAGGTGGCAGGCTACGATGATGTATGGGAAAAACAGAAGCTGACCGTGCACTGGGAAGGTGCGGAAGGCGAGGTCGCCGTGGGCGCGGACAGATGTTGCCTGAAGGGACACATCAGCTTTCCGGGGTTGGCGCTGGACGCCATATCAAGCAAGGACAATACCGAACAGGTATTTCGGGTCAAAATAGGGCGTGCCACGTTTACCCTTGATGGCACCCGGAGCAAGCTGAAAGCGGGAGTCGAATTGCCGCTTGTTTCCGCGTCTTACGATAATGGCATTGGTTTGTATCTGGAAAATCTGAATCTGAACCTTGAGGGTGCGCGCAGTGCGCAATACCGTTACTGGACGGGAAATATTGATTTCGGCGTAGGCAAGGCTGCGCTTGAGAGTGAGGCGCATAAAATGAAGCTGGTGGTGGATAACTACCGCGAAACCCTGCAACTGACTGAAGAAGGCCCGGTGCTGAACCTCTGGCATGGTCTGAGTCTGGATCGGGTCAGTCTCGACAGTCCGGCGACGGTCTGGCTGGCCGCAGTCGATCACGCACCCGCATCTGCGCTGGCCGTGGACAAGCTCAAACTGGGCATTGCGTTTGAAAATCTTGATGCTGAAGCGACCGACAGCCTGATTGGCGCGATCATCAAGGACATGGAGCACAAGGCGTCCGGCGCTGACGCCAGGAAATCAGGCGCCGACTGGGCGATGAAGTACGCCAAAAAACTGTTGAGCCGCCAGCCGGCGGTCGCCATCCGGGAGACCGGATTTGGTCTCGATGGCGCGGGCGATATCCGCCTGGATGCGCGCCTCGCCTATGTCGGGGGCGATAACCCGGCCCGCTTCAACCCGCTGACCGATATCGCCAGCGATTTGCGCATCGAGATGTCGCGGCCATTGTTGTTCCAGGCCCTCAAACCGGCGCTGATTCCGCTCCGGATGGACATCATCCGTGAGCGGACAGCGGACGAGGACACCGCAGCAGCCTTGATGGCGAATCCGGATGCCATTACGCCTGACGATGTGGAAATCCAGCAACTCACACTTGAACTGAAAAACTTTGCCGATCAACTCCTTGTCGTGCTGATCACAAAAGGATGGGTGGAAGAGCAGGGCGATAAGTTGCAACTGAGCGTGCGCCATGCAGAGGGGAAGCTCAGCCTCAACGGCAAGCCTGCTGATGTTAACAACATCGTGTCCGGCGCCGCTGAGCTGTGGACGAGCTTGCCGGGATGGCCGCGTCGATAAACAGTTAACTGCAGACGCCGCCCCTGTTAAAGAGGTTGTGGCGGGTGCGCACGCTAACGCATTACCCCATAAATGACGAAACATAGTGCCGTGACATTTTCGTATCTGCAATCTGCCGAGTGAATGACCACTGGACAGACGAACCTGGCTTCAGAGGCAAAGAAGGCCGGGAGTCTCCGTGCAGCAAGCGTAGCGCGTACATCATCCATCTGTAGATACTGTTATCCCCGCCTTGCATGGCGCTTGACGGGGATAATAGTATCTATATGTCCGGGCTACGCTTGCTGCTACGCTAAAAAAACAACTAACGCCTGCCGTGGATGATGAACACTTAACACAACAGGTATTTATCATTTCTACTACACATTCTCAGGTATTCAGGGGTGGATAAATCAAATGGGTATCGTGAAAATTTAACACAACTCGTTGATTTTAATTGACTTTATGCTATAGATATGATACGTTTCCATTTCCTGTTTGTCCATCTACAGTAGGAGTTACACCCATGTTCACCAAACCAAAACTGTTGTCATGTTTGGCGTTCGCGCTCACCGTTTTATGCACGCCCCTGGTTCAAGCCGCCAACTATTCCGGCGTATGGTGGAACCCCACCCTGTCCGGAATGGGGCTTAACTTCCTCCACGAAGGCGATACAGTAGCGGTCACTTGGTATCACTACGACGATAACAGCAACTCCACCTTTTTGAATCTCTCAGGCAATTTGAATGGCAATACCCTCAGCGGCAAACTGTATCGCTCCCGTGGTACGCCGCCCGGTCCGCTCTATGATGCCAGCGCCAGGACTACGATCGAAGTAGGCTCGGCGACGCTGACTTTCAACTCCGATAAGCAGGCGACCTTCACTTACAACTTTGAGGGTAAGCAAGGCAGCTTCAGTGTGGAGCGTTTTGTGATCGGCGGAACGGGGGCGACCGGTGAAGAAGCCTACAACGTCAACCTGAATGTCGAACACACCGGGCAATGCGGTAGTGATACGGGTAGAAAATTCGTCCAAGGCACATTGCGCTTGACCATGCATGCGGACGGCGGATTTACGGTTGTGTCTCCTTCCGGTTATACCTATGAGCAACATCCTGGTGCGGTTAGCCCCCACGACGGCGACATTTCTAATTCCTTGGGGACGGTCACTGGTCACGGTCGTACGGGCGATTCCAAGGCTGAACTTGATCGGGCTGGAAAAGATAAAGACTTTGATGAGTTCGAAGCCGTTACTAACTTCGGGTCCTGCTTTTTGAAAGAAGAAACAACGAGCATGACCAAACAGTAAGCACCTCTTGTACGGCTCTGCCGATGTTTCGTTAAATTGGGAACCACGATTTATGCTGACAACGTAAAAATCGTGGTTCCCTGCTTTCCTGTCAGCCGAAACGCCACCACATACTCGTCTTCATACTCCGCTGCCCCGTGCTCGCGCACAAAGCGTTCGATGCAGCAAGCATAGCGCGGGCATCCGTCGGAAAAGCGAAGCGCCTTCCGCCATTCGGCGGTTCATCGCGCACCATCGCCCATTTGTCGACGCTTGGCGGTGTTGCGCGAACATAGATGCACAACCAGCAAGCAGTACCTACGGTTATTGCCAAGTGATTAGCGGCAGCCAAGATTTTTCATTTGACACATATTACGATGGGTTAAGTGCACGAGGAGGTTTCGCCATCAAACATACTCTGACTGGCGGTACTTATCCTGCGTTACCCAACAACATTAAGGACACGGTGACAGTTCAGTACTAGTGACGCCTGATAAAAATGGCGCATGTCATATTGATGTGCGCCATTTTTTTACGGTGTTTCTAAAGTTCTGCCAAAATCTGCCGTTAAAAAATGACACAGTGAATGCGTAGGGGAAACATCATGAACATTTTGAGTGGTTTACAGTTTCCCGGAGCTTCGGTGTCACCTGCCCAAAATACGACTCCGGTGATTAAAAGCGTCATCATGAGCAAACCGGCAGCGTCATCCAGCGCGACGCCAGCCGCTTCTACCCACGTCAACATCAGCGGGCGTGCCCTGTTGCTTTCCCG